>NZ_JABEPH010000312.1:0-7409 GCF_013004495.1 Rhizobium sp. SEMIA 4085 | reverse complement strand
TCTCGGCTGAGGAACGCCGCAAGCCGCATACCACCGAGTCCGCCTAACCATCTTCGAGAATCGAAATTGAGAGGGCGGAGGGTACCTTCCGGCCTGTTTGTCGGGTTAGAAATTCGGGATGCGCTGCAAGTGAGATCGTTGCCGGAATGCACCCAAGACCGTATATCCGAGTTCGTGCCTGAGGTGGCTCGCCCTGCACTGGTCTTCCGAGGGTTGCTCGGATAGGCGGTAGCCAACCCGCGCATCAGAGCTTGATCAACGACGTCCTTGAGTTCCGCCTCCACCGATGCGCGACTATCATCCTCGGCCGTTCGTTCGAGCGGGTGGTTATCTGCGCCAAAATCATTGACAGCGGACATTAGAGCGGTGTCCCGCTTCCATATTGACTGAGCTGCCTTTTGCAGTGCCGAGCACTGGAGGACATGACGGGGGATGCCAACTATACCCCTACGGCCGCCGTCCTACGCCTCGCGCCACCTCTTGCCAGGGGTGTTTCCCGGACGCGCGGCATGTAAACTGATAGCCATCTAAGCCGAGGGAGGTAACGCCGATGTCCCGATTTCTTGCCGTTTACACTATGAAGCCCGAAGACCTCGCATCGTTTCGAAGCCTGCCTAAAGCCCAGCAGGATGCAGTTGATGCTGTGGGCATACCACAGTGGGCGGCGTGGGAGGAACGTAATGCTGCGTTCATCCGTGATCGCGGTGGTCTGGTTGGCAAGACAACTCGTGTGACAAAGGACGGGGTGGCCGAAGCCGGGAAGCCATTCTGCGGCTAGCTGGTAGTCGAAGCGGAAACCGCTGAGGCCGCCGCACGGATGTTCCAGGACCATCCGCACCTCACAGTGTTTCCTGGTGACGGCGTAGATATCATGCCTTTTCTAACTTGAACTCCTTGAGGATGAGGCGGATGCTCCTGCCGGGAACAGGATTACCCGGCCGCGCGCGATCAATCGCGGCCCCCTTCCTCAGCATCTTCCCGGTGTCGAAGAGATCATCGAGCTGGAAAGCCGTCTCGACAACCATTGCCGCGAACTCCATGGCATCCTGCAGCTCAGGGCAAGCTGGTTTTGACCTGTCGCGCCAGTGTTCGCCAGGACGAAAGATGGTTGGCCTTCAGAGCGTGGCGTTCCGCTCCTTCGTTCACAGTCACGCCCGGACGCAAGCTCTCTGACACGATCTGCGCCTTGACCTCGTCCGGCCAACGGCGATGAGCCTCACGTTCGTGAAGCGTCGCCCGTGCCAGAGCAACGCTCGGTCTGGGTCCAGCCGAGGGCACTACGCTTATTCCTGATCGCAGGCCTGAAATCGCGTGAGATCTGATCATCCAGCGTCTCCTGTGGGGCTTACCGTTCAGGAGGGTTTTTCAATGCGCTTCTTACCGATCGGGAAGTCCTTCGGCAGGGATAAAACGTACCGATCGGGAAGCTTTGCCGTGCAAAGCAGTGCGACCTTCGGCCTTGTTTGGACTTTGTTCAGTGACGGCTGACGAACTGGGAAACGAAATAGGCTGAGTAACCTCAGACGGGTCTCATTGCCCTGATGCTGTGACAGCTGCGGCGGTGGTTTATCGGGTCAGAGGCGACGTCGACTTCTGCCTTGCCGCGCGCGGCTTTCGGATAAAGCGCGCAACTGATGTCTCTCTACTTGGTCGGCTTGACCCGCTGCCTTGACAGACCAGACTCGCTCCCGGCTCATCTCCTCGCTCAATCCACATCGCGCAAGCTCGTCCGCCAGCAAACGCCTCTCGGCTTTCCAGAACGCGACCGCCGGTTCTCCATGCAAATCATCAAGCGTCGCGGCGCAGCGTTCGATATCGCCGGGCTGGGGGATGCTTGGAAATATCACGATTTCGCTTGCGGTCAGCGCGGCGAGAGGGGTGTCGAAAGAAGATGCCATCGAATCAATCCATGTTTCCATCAGACTGTTAGGCTTGTGTTGGTTAACGTTTACCTTCTCTCGCGGAATAATGCCGTTGGTGACCGACTGAACGGACCTAAAGCCACAGTCCCAGCAGCCGGGTTCTGCTGGGACTTTGGCTTGCGTTGTTAGGATTGCGCGCGCTGTTGCACAGTTCCGCTCTCTTCGGAAGAAATCTGTGTACGCGACATCACGCGTCCGACCACGAGCACAAGCAGCGCGGCGGCAGCCAGGCACGCGGCAAGAAAGAACATCGGCGCAATCGTGCTTCCCGTACTGTCCTTGATCCAGGGCACGACGTTCTGGGCGACAAAGCCGCCGAGATTGCCGACGGAGTTGATTGCGGCGAGCCCGGCCGCCGCACCAGCGCCTCTCAGAAAGCGTGACGGCAGGCTCCAGAAAACCGGCTGGCCGGCGAAGATGCCCGCTGCAGCGATGCAGAGAAATGCGAACTGGACACCATGGTCCGGAATAACAGCAGAAAGGACAAGGCATATGGCGCCCAGCATTGCCGGAATAACGATATAAGGCGTCTTCGAAGCTGCCCTGTCTGCCATCGACGGGACGATGTAAAGCGCCACCGCCACGAGGACCCAGGGTATGATGTTCAGAAAGCCGTTGGCCGTATTGCTGACGCCGAATTCCTTGACGATGGTCGGGAGCCAATAGCTGAGGCCGTAGGCTGCAAGAGGAAAGCCGACGTAGCACAGTGCCATCAGAAGTACCTTCGGATTGATGAGCGCCTTGAAGCCATTCTCCGCGTTCTTGTCCATGTCTGCATTTTCCGCCTCAATCCTGCGTTTGAGCCAGCTCTTCTCCGCATCGCTCAGGAAGTTCGCATCCTCTGGGCGATCCGACAGGTAAAGCAGCGTGACCACGCCTGCCACGACGGCGGGAATACCCGTCGCGATGAACACCCATTGCCAGCCGGCGATGCCATAAAGCCCGTCGAGATCGAGCAGCATGCCGCCCAGCGGCGCGCCGACGGCATTGGCAAGGGCGCTGAAGATCATGAACAGTCCGACCATCGTGCCGCGATAGGCGGACGGATACCAAAGTGTCAGCAGATAAAGGACGCCTGGAAAGAAACCGGCTTCGCAGGCGCCAAGAAGAAAGCGGAGAATGTAGAACATCGTCGCATTCTGCGTGTAGGCCAGGGCAATCGTAACTGCGCCCCACGAGAGCAAAATCCGCGCAAACCATTTGCTGGCTCCGTACCGCTCGAGCAGCAGATTGCTCGGGACTTCAAACAGGAAATAACCGATGAAGAAGAGCGAGGCGCCGAGGCCGTAGGCATATTCGCTCATGCCAAGCGCTCCGACCATTTCCAGCTTGGCGAAGCTGACATTTTGGCGATCGATGTAGGCGATGAGATAAAGAATGCCTAAGAACGGCATGAGCCGCCACGTGATTTTGGCGATCAGTTGCTTTTCGTCGACCATGAGTTTCTCCTCGGGCAATTGCATCTGGGCGGGAATAGATACGGCAGGCTCGCCATCATCAATTGCCGGCCGGTGGCCGAACTGCAGGCGAAAGCCGATTGATCAAAACCGGCTGGCGGTGTCGCCAGCCGGTTTTGATATCGCATAAGAGAGAGCTATTTGTCGCGATAGAGCTTTCGGCCATCACCGACGCGGACGGCGACGGGAACGGAAGCACCACGCCCCATCGACCTGGCCTTCACGGTACCGTCGATGCGTTTGCGCTCGAGGTGGTAGGCATAAGCAAACTGACCGGAGATGCCTGCGACGACAAAGAGCGCACCGATCATCTGGTCATGATTGGTAATGTAGAGCAGCACTTGGCCCGCCATCGCAAGGATTGTCCCTGCGACAAAGATATTGAGCGAGTGACGGCCAATGATGGTTAGCGGATGATCCGACGGACGGCGCAGGATACGAGACAGCACGGGAATATTGATAACGAGGTAGCTGAGCGCCAACACATGCAGCAGCCGCGGCAGGGACAGGAAAGTCTTGTCGAAACCGGTAAGGACAGGCGGCATGCCAAGCGCTGCCAGTACATTGCCGAGGTCCCACAGGTGACCGACAACCCAAGCAAAGGACAGCGCTACGTAGCCGGAAGCCAGCACGAACAAAATCGGGTGCTCCGGCAGCTTGCCGCCACGCTTGACATGCATGATGCCGACGGCGCCGATCGTGAACAAGAACTGCCACGAGAGTGGATTGAGGAACCAGTAGTCGGCGATGAGCATGTTGTGCGGCGCGATCTGATAGATGCCCGCAAACAGCCACACAGCACCCGAAACACCAAGCGCCAGAAGCGGATGTGCCGAGTAAAGAAGCAAGATGACTGGTACCATGAGCATCAGCGCGCCGTACATCGGCAATATGTTGTTGTAGCCGATCTGGTGGCCGAGCAGAAGCAAAGCGGGTATTCCCTGCGTCAAGTTCATCAAGACGGCGAGGATATTGATTTCCACGAGCAATCCCGGCCGGTGGAACAGCGAGGCGCCGCAAATGAACAGCGCGAGCGTTATGAAGGTCGTGATCATATGGGCGAGATAGAGGGTGAAGGCACGCTTGATCGCCTTCTTCGCCATGTCTAGTCGCCCGCCGACCTTGAAGCCGGAGCCATAGGCCAGTCCGACCGCAATGCCCGAGATCAGCACGAATGCTTCCGCGGCGTCGGAGAAGCCGAAATTCTTCGTCGTCGCATACTCGAATATCTGGCCGGGAACATGATTGATGAAAATCGTGATGAGGGCAAGGCCACGCAGAACATCAAGCCTCGTGTCGCGCGCCGGTCGCACTGCTGATTGAGGCAAGCGCTCAGCGCCGATGGCGTTTTCCGGCGTAGCCGCCATGATGTTTCTCCTGTTTCGATCTGCAAACGCGGTTGCAGCCAAAAAGTTTCACCTTTTGGCTGCAACGAATCGCCGGAGTGTGAGCGTCGAAAATGCTGCTATCCGACCGAATATCCCTCATGGGGAGTGGCGACTTCGCTGTCATTGATGACCACAGTGTAGCCGTCCGGTTGGGACGATTTTGAGACAGAAATGCGATATTTCACACCTGAGTGTTCAATCTCTGCCGAAAAGCCGTCCCAACCGCTCGGCAGTGCCGGACGAACAAAAATCCGACCGTTTTTCAAACGGATACCGAGGATCCCTTCGACTGCGGCCCGATAGAGCCAGCCCGCGGAACCCGTATACCACGTCCACCCGCCGCGGCCCTTGAGCGCACCTTCGCCATAGACGTCGGCAGCCACCGTATAAGGCTCGACTCGATAGTGCTCGGCCGAAGCTTTGTCGCGCGAATGGGTGATCGGGTTCAAGAGTTCGAAGCAGGCCATTGCATCGTCGCCCCGGTTGAGCTCAGCAAGCGCCATAACCACCCAGGTGGCCGCATGCGTGTACTGGCCGCCATTCTCGCGAACACCCGGAGGATAGGCTTTGATATAACCTGGATCCCTGATCGACGTGGCAAAAGGCGGGGTAAATAGGCGGATGATTCGCGCTTCTTTGTCCACAAGGCGGTTCAAAACCGCGTCCATGGCCTTGACCGCGTGATCCGGGTTACCTTCGCCGGAAAGCACGCTCCAGGATTGCGCGATCGAATCGATCTGGCATTCCAGGCTTTCCTTCGAACCGAGCAGGCTGCCGTCGTCGAATGTGCCTCGGCGATAATAGCCGCCATCCCAACCTTTACTTTCGAGCGCGGCCTTCAGTGCACCGAGATGTTTCGTCCAGCGCTCGACGCGAGCACCGTCGCCCCGCTCTTGCGCATAGGGAATGAAGGACCGCAGCGCGCCTGCCAAGAACCAGCCGAGCCAGACGCTTGTGCCCTGGCCGTTGATGCCGACGCGGTTCATGCCGTCGTTCCAGTCGCCGCCCATGATCAGCGGCAGCCCGTTTGAGCCCTTGCGCTTGATCGCGAGATCAAGTGCCAAGGCGGCATGCTCGTAGATGCTGGCCTTGTCGTCCGAGACTTCCGGACGATAGAAGGAGTCGTGCTGGCCTTCGAGCAACGCCGGGCCCTCGAGGAACGGCAATTCCTCGTCAAGCACGCTCTTGTCGCCCGTTGCGCTGCAATAGTGATGGATCGCATAGGCGAGCCAGACCACGTCGTCCGAAATCAATGTACGGACACCCGCGCCGGTTCCCGGCAGCCACCAATGCTGGACATCGCCCTCGCGGAACTGCCTGGAGGCAGCGTTGACGATCTGGTTGCGCGCGAGCGATGGCTCCTGAAGCACGAAAGCCAGCGTATCCTGCAACTGATCGCGGAAGCCAAAGGCGCCACTTGCCTGATAGAAGGCCGACCGTGCCATGATGCGACAGCCAAGGCTCTGATAGGGCAGCCAGGCATTGACGAGATTGTTCATGGCCTGGTTCGGCGTCGAAATCTGAACCTTGCCCGTAAAGCTCTGCCAGAAATCGCGGTTTGCCTGAACCGTGTCCTCGACAGAGATCTTGCGGATCTCGGCGATCAAGGTTTGGGCCTCTTGCCTCGACGCCGTGTCGCCCAGGAAGAACGTGACGTCACGCTCTTCGCCAACACCGATTTCGATATCGATTGCGAGAGCCGCTGCCGGGTCGCCGTCAAGTTCCGTGGCGCCGGAAAGCGCAACGGGCGGCTTGAGCGCCTGCGGAGCCCGGATCGTGCCGGCCTTGCCGATGAACTCGCGTCTGCTTGTGGTGAAGCTCGACGGCTTCACGCTGGCGGCAAAGAAGGATACCCGGTTCGAGAAGTCGATGCTGTACTGGTTGGCGGCAAGAAGTGCGCCGGTTTCCTCGTCACGGGATGAGAGGATGAAGGGCACCGAGCGCTGTGCGTTGTTGCCGAGAACCCACTCGACATAGCCATAGAGCCGCAGCTTGCGCGCCGTAGTGCCCATGTTGCGCAACCGGACGCGCTGCAGCTTGACCGGCCTCAGGCGATCGACCGTCTGTGTCACTTCGAGCGCGATATCGTTCTGCTCGCTGGAGAAGACGGAGTAGCCGAGACCATGGCGTGCCTCAAAGCGGACATCGCTCCGCTGCGAAAGCCCAGCAAATGGCGTCATCAGAGCGCCACTTTCAAGGTCGGTGACGTAAATCGCCTCGCCTGAGCGATTGACGACGGCATCGTTCGACCAGGAGGTCAGCTGATAGTCGCGCGAGTTGACGCTCCAGGTGAAACCCGCGCCCTCCGCAGACACATGGAAGCCGAACTTCTCGTTCGAGATCACGTTGATCCAGGGCTGCGGTGTTGCCGTGCCGCCAGCAAGACGGACGACATATTCGCGGCCGTCGCGGGCAAAACCACCGAAGCCGTTCCAGAAGTCGAGATCGCCTTCCTCCTCGATCACAAGCGCCGACGGCCTGGGCTGCACGACACGCGCCACGCGCTTGACCGGGGTCTTGCGCTGCTCGCGTTCCATTTCCGGCAGGTCGTCCTTGGAAGGAGGCTGTGCAAGGGCGATGGCTCGGTTGACCTGGTCGAACATCTTGGCGGTCTTACGCTGGTCGGTGAGGCGCGCTGCGGG
>NZ_JABEPH010000311.1:0-7443 GCF_013004495.1 Rhizobium sp. SEMIA 4085 | reverse complement strand
CCGCGCGGGTCTATGCCTATGGGTTCGCCTACGGCGTCGGCGAGCACAGCGACAAGCGATGGGGCGACCGCTATGGCGAAGGGACTCTGGCGGGCAAGCGGGCCATGTTGATTGTGACGACCGGCGGCTGGGAGGAACATTACTCGACCCGCGGGGTCAACGGACCGATCGACGACCTCCTATTCCCGATCAATCATGGAATCCTCTATTACCCGGGCTATGCCGTTCTTCCGCCTTTCGTGGCTTACAGGGTCGATGGTCTGGATGAGGCCGGCTTCGAACGCGCAGCCGAGCGCCTGCGTGAGAGGATGCGCACGCTCGAGTCCACCCCACCTATCCCCTATCGTCAGCAGAATGGCGGAGACTATCTGATCCCCAGCATGGAGCTACGCCCTGAGCTGGGCGAACCGGGCGCGACCGGCTTTGCGCTTCACCTGAACGGCGCAGACGAAGGCAGCGAAACTAGTGGGCAGCGCTCGCCGCTTCAGGTGGCGGCGGCTCGATGATCTTGACCGGATCGGCCGTTTTCTTTTGTTGGCCTGAGGCATTGGCCTTCACGTCTTCCTTGGAAAGGTAGTCGAGCTGCTCCAGCATGACCTCTGAAACGTATTCGCCGCCGAGTTTCTCGTTCATGCCTTTCTTGATCGCGTCGCGGAAGGCCTGCGGGTCGAAGGATTTCAGCTTGCTGATATCGACCATCTTATTGCCGACGAGCAGAGTGAAAAGCTCGTCGGTGGTCATTTCGCTAAGCGGCAGGGTCATACCCTTCACGGTGTCCTTGTTCATCATGAAGGACACGCGGCCGAGGAAGTAACCAGTCACCGCGCCGTCGCCGATAATCGGTACGGTGATTGTCTCGCCCTTCACAAGCTCAAGCTGGCTCTGCTTCGAATCATCAGCCGGCGGGGCCGGCGCTGTCGCCAGCTTCACGGAGAAATAGACCGAAGCAAGCGTGATGGCGCAAACCCAGATGCCTGTCAGGACGAGCTTCACCATCCGGCATCACGCGCGACGAACTGTTCCTGGGAATAGGTGCCGTCGGCATCCGCATCCTGAACGGCATTCTTCAACAGGTCGGCAACCGCACGAACGGCTTCGAGATGTGCCTCAACGCGCCGGGCGTTCAGCGTCAGCTTCTGCTTCAGCCCGTGAAGCTGCTCCAGATGCGACGCAGCAAGCTCGGCCGGGTCCGTATCGCGGAAGAGCATCGACAGCTCATAGAGGCAGCGGCTCTTATGTGCGTTCGAGACCTTGAGATCGAACTGCGGGTCGCTGCCAATCCGCGTGTTCTCGTTGTCAATGATCATTTCCAGGCGGCCGAGGACCGACTTGATACGATATTCATTCGAGATGATTTCCATTTTATCCTCGGTTATGCTTCATTATTGATCTTGGCATCCGCCGTTGGCGTGCCGAATGTCTTGCGCTGGAATTCGTCGATCATGCTAAAGGCGACCTTCCGGTCATCCTGGTCCGCCGACGCGTTCACGATGGCGCCTTCCTTCTTGCGAAGCGCCTCGTTATACATCTGCTTGGCTATGCCGACGCCGTCACCTTCGGAGATGACGTTGCCGAGTTGCTCGGCCATCATGCCCTTCCAGATGTCGCCCGTTGCGCCCTTGCCGTAGACCTGTTCACTGTCGCTCGGCAGCATGTTCTTGATGAAATTCTGAAGCACCATTGCCTCGAACTTCCGGTAGGTTTCCGGAATCTCTTCAGACTTGGCGCGATTCTTGACGTTGTCGAGGCCGGTGGCGCCATCAAGCACGTCGACCTTGGCAGAAAAGCCATCGCCGTTCTCGGCAAGCCCCGTTGCCCGAAACGCCGCGCGGCTCGCTTTCAATTTCTCCTGGGCCACCTGAACCTCCATCGGGTCGGCGGCTTTGACAACATCCAGGACCAGATCACTCGGGGGTGAAATAGCCAATGTCACAATCCTCTAAGTTAAGTTGTAGGGATTATGGTTTTTGAAGCTTGCTGGAGGCTGGTGTTGCAAATTTCTGATCGATGACATCGTAGACCGCGTTGTCATCGGCCTCGCGCCGTTCGGCTTCAAGGGCTTCCTTCATGCCCTCTTCCAGCCGGTCGCCCTTGGCCCGCTCGCGCTGCAGACGCATCTCGTGCAGCTGCTGCATGCCGGTCAGCTGCTTGTCCTTGGTGCTCAGCCGCTCGAACCGGTCGGCATAGCTTTGCGAAAACGCACGATGGACCGGATCCATGGAGCCGAGCGCCATGACGACATTGTCGATCGACTGGTTGACCTCGGCGCGCTGGCGGCTCGTTTCGGCAAGGTCGTATTCCGCCATCTGCTCCAGATGCCGCTGGACTGCGACGAGCCGCTTCAGTTTTTCCGAACGGGTCTTCTCGGCCATTCGCTATCTTCCGATAAACACGCTTGGGAAAGATTGTGCATACTGGCTGATCAAGGCAGCAACCGAGAAATAGAACAGGAACAAGCCGCCAAGCAGCATGTAGGGCGTCGAGATGAAGTACACGGGAATCTGCGGCGCCAGCTTGTTGATGAAGCCGATCGAGACGTTGAACATCATGCTGTAGATGAGGAACGGGCTTGCGAGCCGGAGCATGATGTAGGTCGTCGATTGTAGCGTATCGGTGAGCGAAATCAGATTGGCGCGCATATCGGCAATGCCGCCGAAGGGCATCGTCGTGTAGGAATCGATCAGCGCCCGGAACACGACATGATGGAAGTCCATCATGAAGAGGATCATCATTCCGGCAAAGGTGATGAAACCGGAGAGACTTGTTTCCACCGAATCCTCGATGACATCTGCCGCACCCGGCGAGGTGTATCCGACCATCATGGCGATGATGCTGGCGGCGAATTGGAAGCCCAGCGTGTAGAGCCGCGCCAGCAAGCCGTACATGACGCCGATTAGTGATTCGCTGACGATGAGCCCGATATAGGTCGCGCCCGTATTGCTGACGGCCGGATAAACCGTATCCCAAAGAACCGGCAGCATGGCGATCGAAAGGCCGCCGGCCACAAAGACCCTCAGCAGTTCCGGCACGCGCGCGGAGGAAAAGCCTGGCATTGCAAGGACACAGCCGCCGATCCGGCAGAAAACCAGGAAGAGCGCCAGAACAGTCCCTTGCGGGTCGGAAATCATGAAATAGAGCCCAAAATCTTTATCTCGATGCCCTTGGCCAGTTCGACGTGCGAAAGAACCGGAAGCGTGGCGAACAGCCGTTCGATGATCATGCGCACATAGGAGCGTGTTTCCGGCGATGTGACAAGGGCGAATGGCAGGCCGCGGTCCATGAATTCACGGATAACCTTCGTTGCCTGCTCGCTGAACTCCTCAAGGCTGCGCGGGTCGATGTCGAATTCGACGACCTCGCCCTTGTTGTCGCGCTTGAGCGCCTGGTGGAAGGCCATGTCCCACTTGCTGCCGAGCCGCAGGACGCGCAGCACGCCATTGTCCGCAAGGTCGCCGCAGAGCTGCTGTGCCATGCGGATCCGCACATGCTCGACGATCTGCTCGGTCTTGCGGACATGCGGCGCGAGCTCGGCCACGGCTTCCAGGATCAGATGCAGGTTACGGATCGAGACGCGCTCGGCAAGCAGCAGCTTGAGGACGGCCTGCAGGCCCGAATACGACATATGCGAGGTGCAGATCTCGTCTGCAAGCTTCTTGTATTCGGGATCGAGACGGTCGATGAGAACCTTCACGTCCTTGTAGGAGAGAAGCTGCGGCAAGTTGTTGCGGATGACCTCGCTCATGTGGGTGAGGACCACCGAGACGTTGTCGATCGGCTGGAAACCTTCGCGTTTCAAGTCCTCGGCGAAAGCCTCAAGAATGGAAACCGCCGGCATGCCGAAAGCCGGTTCGCGGATTTCGTCTCCTGGAATGCGCGGCTTGCGGCCGGAGCCGGTGACGACCAGCACTTCGCCGACACGCAACGCGTTCGATGCCACCGTCGTGCCGTGGATGCGGATCTGGTAGGACTTCTCGGGAATGCTGATATCGTCGGTGACCTTGATCTCCGGAACGACGAAGCCATACTGCGTTGCAAATTTCTTGCGCATCTTGCCGACCCGGAAGGCGAGTTCCTGGTGTGCGCCGAGGAGGCGTGTCGACACCATCTTGCCGAGCGCGAGTTCGATTTCGGAGGTGCGCAGCACCGATTTGACCGAGTCCTTTTCGAGCTCCTTGGTCTGAACGACCTTCTTTTCCTCCTGCTCGCGGCGGACCTTGTTCTCTGCTTCTATCTGCCTCGGAATGAACCACGCACCGAACGCCATGAGGCCGCCGAGGAACAGGAAGGGGACTGTCGGCAAGCCGGGCATCAGGCCCAGGACCGCCATCAGCACGGCGGAAACGGAAAGCGCGCGCGGATAACCGCTCAGCTGATTGACGACGGCCTGGTCGGTCGAGCCGATGGTGCCGCCGCGCGAAACGAGAAGGCCGGCCGCCAAGGAAACGATAAGCGCCGGCATCTGGGCGACCAGGCCGTCGCCGACCGAGAGCTTGACGAAAACGTCGGCCGCTTCGGAAATCGGCATGTCATGGCGGAAATAGCCGATGATGATGCCGCCAAAAATATTGATGCAGGTAATAAGGAGGCCGGCAACCGCGTCGCCGCGGACGAACTTGGAGGCACCATCCATGGCACCGAAGAACGAGCTTTCCTCCTCCAACTCCTTACGGCGGCGCTGCGCTTCCTTCTCGTCGATGATGCCCGCGGAAAGATCGGCGTCGATCGACATCTGCTTACCGGGGATCGCATCCAGGGTGAAACGCGCGCCGACTTCAGCGATACGCGTCGCACCCTTGGTGATGACAATGAAATTGATGGTGATCAGGATCAGGAACACGATCAGACCGATCACGAAATCGCCGGACATCACCAGGCTTGCAAAACCGGCGATTACGCCGCCGGCGGCGTCATGACCCTCATTGCCATGCGAAAGGATCACGCGCGTCGTTGCAATGTTCAGCGACAGTCGCGTCATGGTCGCGATCAGCAGGATGGTCGGGAAGGACGAAAATTCGAGAGGCTTCTGAATCCAGAGGGCAACCATCAGGATCAGAACGGAAAACGCGATCGAAAACGCCAGCCCCAAGTCGATCAGAAACGGCGGAATCGGCAGGAAGAGCACACAGATGATGACCATGATGCCGAGGGCAAAACCGACATCACGAAGACTCGGAGCAGATTTCGGAAGGGGGAGTGCAGGTGGTTGCGCCATTTCGATTCCGTCTCTTCATGAGAGGAGGCAGGTATGCCCTGCCCAATTCGGATCGAGAATTAACCGGCGAAGCTTGCGCGAAGGTAGCTCAGAAGCCAGACTGGATGCGCGAGAAGACCATGTCGGTGAAAATGGAGATCTGGGAACCGACGAACGGTGCGGAAATGCCGACTGTAATGAGAACGGCGACAATCTTTGGAACGAAGGTGAGCGTCGCTTCCTGAATCTGCGTCAGCGCCTGGATCAGTGCGATGACGAGGCCAACAATCATGGCAGCAGCGACCGCAGGGCCGGCTGCGATCAAAACGGTCCAGATGGCCGCCTGAAAAAGGTCGAGTGCATCGGCTTCATTCATCGTCAGGCAACCTCATATCGCCTTTCGGTCCGCCCCTCAGTGGCCGGACCATTATTGCGTTGAAAGTCAGGTCACGACGACGTGTCTGACGCGGGCGCTTCATCCGCGAGAGTGATTCCCGCCTGCACGAGAATACTCTTCCCGTCCGTCGTCGTCGCGATAATTCCGTCGGAATACACCTTGACCGAGGCGACGGTGCCTTTAACGGTGCCGTCGGCGCTGGTCATGTACTTGCCGATATAGCTGCCTGCCTGGGTGAGGCTGGAGCTTGCGAGCAGCGTGTCCAATTTCGTGTTGGTCTGGATCGTCTGCTCCACCTGCGAAAAGCTTGCGAGCTGCGACATCTGCTCGCTGGCGTCCATCGGATCCGTCGGATCCTGGTTCTTCATCTGCGCGATGAGCAACTGCAGGAAGTTGTCGTAGTTGAGCGTTGCCTTCTGCTGCGCAGTCTGCGTGGTCGACGTCGTGCCGACGCTGGAAACGCCGTCTACCGCCATGGTGCGATCTCCTTGCGGATTTGCTCGACCATCGCCGGGTGCATTTCCTGGTTGTTCAAGATGCCGTCCTCGGTCGGGTAGAGCGCGCGGATCGCCTTCAGCGCATCGAATGCGCGCCCCGTCGAGACGAGGCCATCGATGCGCTTCAGCTCGGCGAGAACCTCTTCGTTCTTGAAGCAGGTCAAAAGCATGGTGATCGACTTGCGGAACATTGCCGTCGACTGCTCCTTGCCTTCCGGATTAATCAGGATCATCTGCGCGATGAAGTAGAGCTGGCGCAGTGGCGTCGTGGCGTCTTCCGGCTGAAGAACATGGTTTTCAAGAAGAAACGTCACATCATTCAGGAATTCCAGCGCGACCTTGCGGTCAACGCGCAAAACCGCGCCGTTGATGAAGATTCTCTCTCCGGCTTTTAGCGAAATGCGAAGTGTACTTTTCATTTAAGTCCATCCCTGATGATGGTGGTAACGTCGATAATGCCTTGATAGTTACTCGATTGGCGTCGCCTGATCTTGTCGCATTCCTTCAAAATCCAGATTGCGATCGAAATCAGGTTGGCCCGCAGCTCGATCTGGAGCTGATTGTCGGGATGCTTGAGATCCTCGATAAAACTCACCCAAACACGCCGGGTGTAAAACAATGCCTCAACGGATTCCCGGCTGTACTTTTCCTTGTCGCGCGCCAGCGAGAGCAATTCGATAGACCGGTCGAGAACTTGCCGCTCCCGCTCTTTTGCGTCGGTCACCGAGTCTTGCATGACCTCGGCATAAGAGAATTGATACATTCATGCATCCTTCTTTGTATTGCGCGCCTTTGATCATCAAAGGTAATTCACGAGGCTCAGCTGCTGTATTTTCGATACGATCGTGTAAGCCGTCTCCAGCTGCGTTTCCAAGGTCTTGACGAGGGTCGAAGCTTCTGCAGGGTCAACACCTTGGAGGTCCACGACCTTGTTGTTGATGATGGCAGCCTGGGCATCGAGAGCGTCGTTCGCCTTCTCGACGCGCTCCTGCGACAGGCCGAGCTGGCTCTGTTGCGTCACGAGGCCGGATGTCGCCTGCGCCGCATAGCCGATGGCGCGCGAGGAAACCGCGTCCATGGCATCAGTGCCAAGGCCCTGATCGATCAGCGCATTCGTCATCACCGTGGCCATTGCGAGGTAGCGCATGCCGTCGGAATTGGCGTTGGTGGACGATGTGATGACTTCCGAGTTGCTGATCCGGCTCGTCATGTTCTGATTGGAGGCCTTGGACCAGCCGGTGGCGGGGTTCGTCCATGCCGCAGCGCTGAACATCGGCTCCACGGTGCTGGTCTTGCAGGTATCGCTTTCCGCCGCCGTCACGGTTCTGACCGGGTTTTGCAGCCCGGTTGCGTCTTTG
>NZ_JABEPH010000028.1:0-28044 GCF_013004495.1 Rhizobium sp. SEMIA 4085 | reverse complement strand
TCATTGCTCTTGTCTTCGCCATCGTCCTCGGGAGCGATGGCCGCTTCCAAGGCTGGCGCCGACCTGTGCCCGCCAGTTTTGCCGCAAGGATGGTTCGGTGGCGGATCTTGCCGATCTCCGGCGCCGGGCGTCATGCTTTCCTTGACCATCGGGCACCGTTTAGGTACCATACAGCTATGATTTCCGGGAGATCCTATTAAGTTTATCTGATCTCTAACAGTTTGTTATCACAGTCTATTCAACATCTAACGGAAACAATCACGGCATTTCGTTCGGTCACAGCGGCCCCTGTTTCAGGCGTCGTGATGTCGTGATTTCCGCGGCTCGAATGAGTGACGCGGCTCCTGCGGTTGCTCCGCCTCTGCCGGCCTTCCGAATCTCGATTCAATCGCAACTCCATCAGTTGCCTCAGGCTGTTTAGAGGGCCCCGCCGGCTCGGTTGATTGCTCCTGCCGCGTCCAGGAGAGGTGCACACTCTTCCTATTGCAGACCCGAGCAAGCCGCATGGTTGGATGTAAAATTGATTGCAGCCTCTGGCCGATGAACGCGTCCGCGGTCATGATGTCCTGCGAGGCCTTTCCGGTCGGTCCGCAATCCGGCACCTTTGGGCGCGCGGGCGAGTTAAGAGGCGGAGTGTCGTGGTTGCGGTGTCGGCGGACGAAGGCTGCGTGACTGTCGTTTTCTGAGGCGGTGAAAGGCGAGTTTACTGCAGTCAACTCAATGATGGGCGTCATGAGGTCCCCGGGTCCTTGCGAGCGCCATTAACATCGATCCGATGGCAAACTCACCGCGTTGGGCGCGCCGCGTGAGGCCGCGCAAATAACCGCCGGCTGAGTTGATCGTCCCTGACCGTTCGAAAATGCAGGCGAGCACGACTGAGGCAGCTTGCGGACCCATGATCCTGCAGGCGTCCTTGTATGCTGAGGGACTGATTTGTAGCATTGAACTGACGACAGCGCCGGCGGCAATGAGCTCCTGCCAGGTTCTGACAGTTCCGGCAGGACCATAGCTGCGCACTTCCGGGCATGCCTGCAGGACAAGGGAGAGCGGAAATATCGTGGATGCGGTGTTGGTTCTTGCCTGAGGTTGAGGCCGTTCAGCGTCACCGTCGATTGCCGGATCGATCATGGGCGAGTTTACTGCAGTCAACTCAGGGGTTCCAGCTTCAACAGCGACTTCAGAATCAAGATAAGATTCGGATTCTGTAATCTGTATGTGCCGCTCATTTTGTGAGCCATTGGCGCTCAAATTTTCCGTTTTAATTTGTATTTCCAGTCGCTTGACGATTTCATTACGCAATGCGTCGAGGAGATCCAAGGTGGATGCTACCGCGTGGGCACCAGCTCCGCGCGGCAATTGGTCCAGGATATCGTGAAAGCGTCCGTTGATCGCTTGCCAGTCTCCGGGAAGCTCTTCGCTGATCGCTGCGTGGACAAGCTTTGATATGTCGCGGCGGGTGAGCGTGAGACGTTCCTTGAGCGTTTGGATGTAGAGGCGGTCGGCAGAGACTTTCGCGGCAAGGCGTTCGATTTCGCAGGCGCGCGCGAGCAGAGGGGCGAGCGAGAAGCCAAAAGCCTCGCGGATCTCGCCATTGCGGCTCTTGCGAGCGTAACGCTTTCCGTTGGGGCTGTCCTTGCGGATCACGAGGCCGGCAGCGACGAGGACGGCCATATGCCGCCGGATCGTCTGCTCGGCCATGCCATGGCAGCGAAGCGAGAGCTGGGTGTTGGAGGGAAAGACGACGAGGCTGTCGTCTGCAGCAAGCTCGCCTTTCGGGTAGAAGCTCAAAAGCGCGTTCAATACCGTGAGTGCTCTGTCGGATATATCGAGCAGAGGCTTGGCTTCACAAAGCGCACGATAGATTTTCCATTTATCGATTGAGGCGCCTGGCTCAATTTTTTGGCTGGTGACCTGACTTGCGAGCATGCCAAGTGTCATCGGCCGCCGCCCAAAGGGCGTCGTCACACTTCCGCTTTCCATTTTCTTCGCCTTCTTCAAGGCAAAAGATATCAGCTCACCGAAAATAGGTGCCGGAGACTCTTGACTATGTTGTGCGGAAATGTGATTCTCTGGGTGTCTAGATCAGAGAGGGCTTCCGCTACGGCAACGTTCGGGGGCCTTTTCTTTTGCTATTGATCTCCGTTCTTTCCTGTCGTCCTGCCTCGAACGCCTCGTAGAGACGATCGAGATTATCCGCGATATAGGTGCCGAAGGCCGACGCCTTCCCTGCCCTCAGCGCGATGGTGAATTGCTTGCCGTCATCCTTGATCTTCGCCTTGACGGAACCGTCCCTGTGCTGCCACTGGGTCACGGCCGAAGACGATGTTGCGGTCTGGACGGCCGATGCCGGTCTCTTGCTGAGGAATGAGGCGAGCATGTCGAACCGGGCATCCGGCTCGGCAGCTTCGAAGGCTGGCGTTTCGATAAACAGCATCGCCCGCTCGGCAGCGTTGTTTTCTTCGAATTTCGCCGAAAGGTCATGCCAACGGTCGCGGCCGGTTGCCCGGGCTGCGCCAATTGCCGAAAGAATCTCGGCCGGAATGCGCCGGGTGACGGACAGCATCTTGGAGATGGTCGTCTTGTCAGCGTTGAGCGCTGCCATGATCGTCTCGCGATCGAAGCCGAGCTTGTCGAGTTTGTCGGCAAACATCGTCCGCTCGATGAAGGAGAGATCGGCCCGTGCGGAGTTTTCCTGTCCCTGGGCAATTACATGATCACGATCGGCAAGCTTCTTGACGACGGCGCGAACCGGCCGCCCAAGTTCCTTGGCAGCGCGCGCGCGGCGATGGCCGAAGGCGATCTGGTACTTCCCATCCTTTTCGGGATGCGGGCGGACAAGAATGGGTGAATCCTGCCCTCGCAGGCGGATGGCTTCCACCAATTCCTGAAACTGCTCATCATTGTGCCCGAGGCGATCGCTGACGAAGGAATCTTCAATGAGTGCGGTGTCGAGATCAATCACGGTTTCGCCATGGGCGAGCTTTTCTTCGATCTCGCGCGCAGCGTCAGCTCTTGCGGCAAGGGCATCGATACTACGGGTAACGGCACCGAGGGCGCCAATTCCCTTGAAGTTGATCTGCTGCTTATCGGGGTCGTTTACGGGCTCGCTGTTTACGGCAGTAAACTTCTTTGAATCGTCCATCAGCCCCGAGAGGATATTCTTACGTGCCATTCTTTCTCCTCCTGGCGGTTGAACGGTTGGTTGCGGTCAATCGGTGCGCCGTCATCTGCGCCCCCATGCCTTATGGATGAGCTCGGCGATTTCGCCATTTACGGCGCTCATGGCCTCCATCGCACGGTCATAGGTCGCGCGGGTAAATTGATTGCGCTCCACCTCGTAGAGGGTCTGGTTCGTCATGGCAGCATCCGAAATCGCCACGCTTCGCAGCATGGGATTCGTGAGCACGTGATTGCGGAACATCGAGCGCATGAAGGCGACCATCTGCGTCTGTGGCCCATCCTGCGGGTCGTAGCGCGTCACGAGATAGCGCAACCAGTCGAGATTCATGTTGCCGCCGGCGCCTTTCAGCGTGTTCAGAACCTCGCCCAGCATCTGCAGGAACTGGCACATGGACATCACATCGAGCATTTGCGGATGAACGGTGATGAGCACGGCGGTTGCGCTGCAGATGGCGCTCATCGTCAGGAAGCCGAGCTGGGGAGGGCAGTCGATGACGACGACATCATAGTCGTCGGCGACGGAAGACAGCGCCTCGTCAAGGCGGGCAAAGAAGATGCGGCCGTAGTCGCTCGCTTTGCCCTGGGCAAGCACGCGCGGCGTATCATGCTCGAATTCCATCAATTCGAGATTGCCTGGAACCAGGTCGAGATTGGGAAAATTGGTCTTGCGAATGATCTCCTTAAGCGGTCGCCGCTCGTCGTCGTAACGAATTGCCGCATAAAGCGTCTCGTTTTCGTCGACGTCGAATTCCGGCTGGAAGCCGTGGATCGCCGAAAGCGAGGCCTGCGGGTCGAGGTCGACGGCAAGAACGCGGTGGCCGGTCAGCGCCAGGTGCTGAGCGAGATGGGCAGCACTCGTGGTTTTGCCGCTGCCGCCCTTGAAGTTTACGACGGCGATGACCTGCAGGTGTTCATTGCCCGTGCGGTGCGGGACGTAACGCGTGCTGCCTCGGGCATTCTGATCCAAGAACAGGCGCATTTCATCCATCTGCCTGGCGGTATAGGATCTGCGCCCGGATGGCGTCACCTGCGGCAGAGGCCCCTTGCCCTCCAGCGAAAGATTGCGAAGATAGCCGCTGGTGACCCCAAGGAAGCGCGCCACCTCGGCAAGCTGGAATTCGCGCAGGCTTTTCATCGCACGGGGCGGAAACATTTCCAGGCGATGCTGCTTCAACTTGTCGGACAGTTCCTGTGCCTGGCCGATGATCAGCTGATCGACATCAGAAATTGCTTTACCAATTGTAGGTGCCATATTCATGGAAATCTCGAAAATGCGATTTTAACGCCGTGAGGCCAATGAAAGCGCATTTAGCGCCGATTCTCATTTTCTTGCAAGGCCGCTGGCTTAACAGGCCGTTAAGCGCCTTCTTTACGGGCTTTGTCGCGCCATAGTTACGCGCGTCACCGAAGCATGGCTTGCGGAAATTAACCTCTCTTTAACTTCAGTAATGAACTGGAAACAAATCATATCAGCGCATTAGCTGGAAAGCGCCAAGGTTCTGCACCAGCCGAATCGGGTACGCGGGCAGATAAGGTGGCTGTCGCTTTTGCTTCCGATTTCAATGAACCAGCCGCGCCCGTCCTCGGTCTGGTCGCGCCCGAGGTTGGGCCTGATGATTTCGGAGCGGCGCAGGCTCCGGCAAAACCGACGAGCGGCATGGCGCGGTCGCGCAAGCCCGGCAGCGTGCCACGATCCAGCGTCTCCAGCATGGCGACCAGGTCTTGCGGATGAATGGCTTCCTTCTGCCGGGGCGTGGAAGAGTGGCGGTCGCGGTTTCCAGTCGGCGGCATAGGCGCACGTCGGGATTGGCAGAGTTCGCCGCCTCGACATAGCCACGGGCACCATCGGTGACATCCTGCAAATGCGCGGGTCGCCAGCCATCGTTATGCCGCCTCGATATCGGTGCGCGAAAAGTCCTCGCCGATGAAGAGAAGCGGTTCGTCCGCACGCTTTGCCAAAGCGTAGGAAAAACAATCGGCAAAATTCAATGCCGCCGGATGGCGGCCTTTGCCGTAAGTAAGCCAGGCCTGTGTCGCCAGATCCACCAGATCGGCGTCGACCGGAACGATGTCGGCCTCGATTCTGGCGAGCCACAGATCGATCTCGGCAAGTGCGTGTTCGCCGCGCCGGCTGACCAATGCCATACGCGTCTCAAGAACACATGTCGCGGGGACCAAGCGAATAGGGTTGGCGATGACCGTTCTCTCGAGCGTTGCGGCCTCTGGTTCACTGCGCAGTATTGCGACAATCGCAGAGGTATCGATCACCATCAGTTCGGAATTCCATGCTTATCGTAGCCGATGATTTCTTCATCGCTTCGGCTGTCGAGTTCGGGCAATCGCGCCACTCGCCCACGGATCGCCTGTATCTCGGTGAGCAGACGCTCCTGCGCCACATCGCCGTATCCCATGCGATGTAGACGCTCCGTCAAAGCCTGATGAATGGCTGCGGTCTTGCTGATACCTTGCCGCCGCGCAAGCTCGTCAACGAGAGCGACTGTGGCGGGGTTTTTGATATTGAGCGACATGACAGCTCCGATATTTCTACCTTTTTAAACATTTCTACCCAAAATTTTGATCGCTGTCAAAACTCCGCGGTGGCGCTCATTGCAATCGCGGTCCGCTGCTGGCCGTAATCGTCTTCGAACACCACGCGTTCGCCGATCGCCAATTCGAGCAGGGCGTGCGTTGTCTTTTGCTGATGCAGAAAGTGCAGCCGATCAACGATGCGATCAGCTCTGATTCATTCAAGTCTTCAGGGTCTGTCCCGTGCATTTTAGGCACCGTCCAGGTCAATCGTCGCTCCAAAATCGGCCCAATGCAATCGAGGATCAGCGCTACCCACAGCATCGTTCAGCGATGCAAAAGGTCGCCTTGCCACCCGTTCTGACCCACTTAGCCGAATCGCTTCCGACCTAATCGGCCGGCCCCATTTTTACACCCCATTTAAGTCCATCCATCAACAGGCGGATCAGCCTGCGCGAGCGTTCGCGCCATTCCGGTGAGTCGGGCATCGAATAGATGCTGGAAAGCGCATGCAAGAGGTCGGTGCTCTCCACGTCGCTGCGGATCATGCCCTTTGCGGCAGCGTTGTCCATTAACTGTCGAAGAGCCCCGGAGATGATGCCGGCGCTTTCGGCAAAGAGCTCCGAGTTGCAATTCAGCAAAATGCGCAGGCTTTGTGCCATACCGCGCTTGGCGGCAATGTAGTTGACGAAGCGGTGCATCCATTCTTCAAGGGCCTGGTCTGCCGGATGCGTTGCCGCCAGATCGCTCGCAGCCGTCGCCAAATTCTGCAGTTCCCGCCGATAGACAACTTCGACCAGATGTTCGCGCGTCGGAAAGTGACGGTAGAGCGTTCCGATACCGACGCCGGCGCACCGGGCGACCTCCTCCAGCGAACCTTCGACGCCTTGATCGGCGAAGACCTCGGCGGCAACAGCTATGAGCCTGTCGCGGTTGCGCAACGCATCGGCACGCATGCGTCTTTCGGGCTTCGTCTCGCTTCCGGCTATTGCCTTTCCGGCCAAAAGCCTCTCCTGCGGATGAGGACTTGACGCTGCCGCGCAAGCCGCTAGTTTAATCGGAGGCGCCTCCGTTTAACCTGAGGGCCTTGCACCTGTTATCGCAGAAAGAGGCGGAATGTCATGTCTCAATTGCGCAGGCGCCACGAGGTGAAAGCAGATCCCGCAGAGACCGAAACCAGATTTTAGCTGGCGCAGGCGCTTTGCAATTCAAGACCCGGCTATTTTGAATGACGGCGCAAAATTCCTCCGTCGAGGCAGGAGAACACCATGACCCGGACAATCAACCTCAGGCTTGATATCAACGGTGCATCGCACGCGCTTGCTGTCGATCCACGCGTGACGCTGCTCGATGCATTGCGTGAACATCTGGCGCTGACCGGCACGAAGAAAGGCTGCGACCACGGGCAGTGCGGCGCTTGCACCGTCCATATCGACGGCAGGCGCGTGCTTGCCTGTCTCACGCTTGCGGCCCAGGCCGAGGGGCGGCAAGTCACGACAATCGAAGGCCTCGCCGCGGCAGACGGCACCCTTCATCCGGTGCAGGCGGCGTTTCTTGAGCATGATGCTTTCCAGTGCGGCTATTGCACGCCGGGCCAGATCATGTCGGCGGTTGCCTGCATTCGCGAGGGTCATACGGGCTGCGATGGCGAGATCCGTGAATATATGTCCGGCAATCTCTGTCGGTGCGGGGCCCATAACAGCATCGTCGCGGCGGTGCGCAAAGCTGCGGAGATGGCGCGATGAAAGAGTTTTCCTATTTGCGCGCATCGTCGGCCGATCAAGCCCGTGAGGCGGCTGCCCGGCAAGGCGCGATGGTCATTGCAGGCGGCACCACCCTGCTCGATCTTGCCAAATGCGGCATTGCCGCGCCGGAAACGGTCGTCGATATCACATTTCTTTCCGGACTGGACGCAATCTCGTCCAACGAGACAGGCGTTACGATCGGCGCACTTGCCAAGATGAGCGAGGTCGCCGAGCATCGCGTCATAAGAGAAGCGTTCCCTGCGATCTCGCAATCGCTGTCGCTGGCGGCATCCGCCCAGCTTCGCAACATGGCGACGATTGGTGGCAACCTCCTGCAGCGCACCCGCTGTCCGTATTTCCGCGACCCGGCGGTCTTCAAGGCCTGCAACAAGCGCGAGCCGGGTTCGGGATGTTCGGCGATCGGCGGAATGACCCGCAACCACGCCGTGCTCGGCACCAGCGAGCACTGCATCGCCGTCAATCCCGGCGATCTCGCGGTGGCTCTCGTCGCGTTCGACGCGGTGATCCATCTGGGCGCGCGGCAGATTGCTGTCGACGACTTCTTTCTGACTCCGGGCAACACGCCGCACCTGGAGCATAAAATTGAACGCGGTGAACTCATCACCGCCATTTTCATCCCCGCCTCGCAAGCAGCCCGAAGATCGATTTATCTCAAGGTCCGCGACCGGCAATCCTACGAATTTGCTGCCGCCAGCGCTGCTGTCGGCCTCGAGCTGGAAGAGGATGGTAAAACGATCCGCGACCTTCGTGTTGCGCTCGGAGGCGTTGCGACAAAACCGTGGCGCGCCCGCGCGGTCGAACGCGCCTTGGTCGGCAAGACCGTCGAACCGGCGGCGATCGCAAAAGCAAGCGTGCTTGCCATTGAGGGCGCCATCGACCATGGCGCCAACCGGTACAAGATCGACCTGGCGCCACGTGTCGTTGCTCGCGCCATAGAAAGATTGGGAGGTCTGCTATGACCGTCATGGAACCGAATATCAAACGCGGTGATGCAGCAGATGGCGTGCTCGGAGGCCGCCTGTCGCGCTTGGATGGACCGGCAAAGATCACCGGCAAGGCAAACTACGCGCTCGAAAATCAAATCGACGGCGTCGTTCACGGCGTGATGGTCCAGAGCACGATTGCGGCAGGCACAATCAGCTCGATGGACATTTCTGCAGCTGAGGCATCGCCTGGCGTGCTGCTCGTGCTGACCCCGGACAACATCATGGAGCTGAAATCGGCAACCACCTGGGCCGGCACGCCCGGTCCTGAAGGTCCTTATCTCGCGCTGACCAACGAGATTACCTTCAATGGGCAGCATGTTGCAGCCGTGTTCGCCGAAACGCTCGAACAGGCGACCGCTGCCGCGGCGTCGATCAAGGTGAGCTACGTCGAGAAGCCGGCCATCTTCGGCTTCGATGATCCAGGGGCCGGGGAGGGTATTGCGGTCGAGCAAATGACGATTGAGTGGGGTAACGCCGAACAGGCGCTGGCTGAAGCTGCTGTTCGGATCGAAGCTGAGTATAGGACACCGCGTGAATACAACGTGCCGATCGAACCCCACGGGCTAATCGCCAAATGGGACGGCGATGTGCTGACGCTTTGGGAACCGAGCCAATGGGTGGATGGCATGGCGCGCAGCTATGCCGAGTGGTTCGAATTGCCCTTCGAGAATGTGCGGATCATCTCGCCCTATATCGGCGGCGGTTTCGGTTCCAAGGCACTCTCGTTGCCGCACGCGGCAGTTGCGATCATGGCCGCAAGGAGGCTCGGCCGTCCCGTCAAGCTCGCGGTCACCCGCGCGCAGACATTCACTGCCTTCGGCGGCCGCCCTGCCACCCGGCAAACGCTGGCGCTCGGCGCAACGAAGGAAGGAAAGCTGCTCTCGATCGTTCAGCGCGGTGCTAATGAAACGGCGATGACGGGTGCGGCCGTCGAGCCGCTCGGTGCCGTCACCTCGATCATGTATGACGTGCCGAACTTCAGCTCGAGGCAGAACATCGTGCCTGTGCATACGGTTCTGCCCGGCGCGCTTCGTGCTCCCGGCGAAAATCCCAGTGCATGGGGTCTTGAGTCGGCAATCGATGAACTCGCCTATGCCGTCGGCATCGACCCCGTCGAGATCCGTTTGCTGAACTATGCCGAGCAAGACCCGCATGCCAAGATCCCTTGGTCGACGAGACAACTGCGCGAAGCCTTTGCCGTGGGTGGCGAAGCCTTCGGCTGGTCGAAGCGCTCGCCAAAGCCGTGTTCCATGCGGGACGGCAACGCGCTGATCGGCTGGGGTGTGGCGGCAGGCACCTATCCGGTACGCCGCACGCCCGGTGAGGCACTCGTGCGAATCCTTGCCGATGGTACGGCGGAGATTGCAAGCAGCAGCATCGACATGGGCCAGGGGACCTATACCATCATGGCCCAGACTGCTGCTGAAGTCCTTGGCATCCCCGTCGAGAAGATCCACGTCAAGCTCGGCGACTCGGCCTTGCCGCGAGCGCCCGTCGCTGGCGGCTCGCAGCTTGCAAACCTGATGACGGGTGCCGTTCATAAGGCCGCCCTTGCCGCGCGCGACGAGTTGATCGGGCTTGCTCTCAACGATGTGAATTCGCCGTTCCGGGACGCGCAGGCCAATACGCTCACGATCTCCGAGGGCCGGATCCTGCCGCCGAGGGGAGAAGGTGAAGGCGTTGCGATTGCAGACTTCATGCGGCAGATCGGCCGTGAGAAGGTCGAGACGCTGCGTGACACGCTGCCGGAAGACAAACGGGATGGAAAGGACCGCTACGACAACTTTACGACGATGATGACGATGAAGGCGCCGACTGAAGGCGGCTATTCGCTCCATAGCTGGTGTGCGCATTTTGTCGAGGTTCGCGTCGACGAGGATTTCGGCACGGTCCGCGTCTCGCGCATGGTTTCCGCGCTCGATTCGGGAAGGCTCTACAACCCGAAGCTCGCCGAAAGCCAGTGGCGCGGCGGCATCATCATGGGCATTGGCCAGGCGTTGCTGGAGGAAGGGATTGTCGACGAACGATATGCCCGCGTGATCAACAACAATCTGGCCGACTATCTCGTGCCGACCAATTCGGATGTGCCCGATCTTCAGGTGATTTCCGTCGGCATCCCCGATTACCGTGCCTCGGTGCTCGGCGGCAAGGCTGTTGGCGAATTGCCAATCGTCGGGGTGGCACCTGCGATCGCCAACGCGGTCTTTCACGCAACCGGCAAGCGCATCCGTTCGTTGCCGATCACGCTGGAGAAGCTCATCTAGGCTGAGCACTGCGAATAAAGAACGCTCCCACGGCTCCGGCAGGGCCCGGCCGGGGAGCGTTGCGGTTCTCCCGGCAGCGGTTTTTCCTCAAGCGTCGAGCGCAGCGCTCGTCTCAGAATTTGCCGGATCGACAGTCATATCCCGGCGCTCTCCGGCCTGGGCCATCGCCTTGACGAGGGAAAGGACCTTTTCACGCACGGTTGGGTCGGTGATCTTCAAGAAAGCGCGATTAAGCGCCAGCCCTTCCTTCGAACGCAGGAATTCTCCGACCGGGTCGAAATTTTCGGAGGGCTCCAGTCCGTCGAGGCTCAGCGGCTGCGCGGCGTCCTGCTGGAAGAAGAAGCTCGGCGGTACGGCAAGCACTTCGGCAATCTTTTGCAGCCGGCTTGCGCCGATGCGGTTCATGCCCTTCTCGTATTTCTGCACCTGTTGAAAGGTAACGCCGATCTGGTCGGCCAGCCGCTCCTGGCTGAACCCCAACAGCAGTCTTCGCATCCTCACGCGCGAGCCCACGTAGACGTCGATTGCATTAGGAGCTTTTGCGTTCATTTTTGGGTTCCATGGACTGTGTTGACGGGGCGCCCTTGCGAGGCGGCATTTCGGGCAGAATGATAGTGTATGAGCACATAGGAAAATTCAATTGGTACTTTCTTGTGGCGGAATCATTCATGCAGCAATACAGGCGTTCCAGCGAAATTAAAGCATCGGCGTACCAAACTTGGGAAAACTGGGCTGTAACTGACGCGCAAGTTGCGGTAAATGCTCTGCTTGCGGCGCCGGGAGCTTCCCCAAGGCTCCAGTCGCCGGATTCATCTTATGAAGAAGTAATCGGCGGCCCGCGCAGCGGTCCGCGGGAGAAATGCCTATGGCCGTATTGAGCGAGACTTCCCCGCGTTTTGAGAAGACGACGATGTCGATCCTCGTGGCTGTCAGCTTCTGCCATATGCTGAACGACATCATGCAGTCGCTGCTTTCCTCGCTTTATCCGCTCTTCAAGGCAAACTACGATCTCGATTTCGTGCAGATCGGACTTCTGACGATGACGTTCCAGGTCACGGCTTCCCTGTTGCAGCCCTTTGTGGGGATCGTCACCGACCGCTGGCCGATGCCTTACTCCCTGCCGGTCGGCATGGCCAGCACCTTCTGTGGCCTGATCCTGCTCGGCAATGCCGCAAGTTTCGAATTGTTGCTGGTGGCTGCGAGCCTCATCGGTTTTGGTTCGGCCGTCTTTCATCCGGAATCGTCGCGCGTTGCGCGTCTTGCCTCCGGCGGCCGTCACGGTTTTGCGCAATCCTTCTTCCAGGTCGGCGGCAATGCCGGCCAGGCCATTGGGCCGCTGATTGCCGCCTTCGTGGTGCTGCCGCTCGGCCAGCACAGCGTCTCCTGGCTCTCCGCCATCGCGATGATCGGCATCGTCGTGCTCGGCTGGGTCGGCAACTGGTTCATGAGCCACCGCCGGCAGAATGCCGGAAAGCCTGCGGTGAGTCGTGCGCTGCCATTGCCGCAGAACAAGGTGATCGTTGCGCTCATCATTCTCGTCTTGCTGACGGCGACGAAGAATGTCTACATGGCGAGCGTGTCGAGCTACTTCACATTCTATGTCATCGACAGATTCCAGCTCGATGTGCAGCAGGCCCAACTGATGCTGTTCCTCTTCCTCGGTTCGGTCGCTGTCGGCACCTTCCTCGGCGGGCCGATCGGCGATCGCTTCGGCTCCCGTTTCGTAATCTGGTTCTCGATCCTTGGGGTTATTCCCTTCGCGTTGCTGCTGCCTTATGCAAACCTCTTCTGGACTGGAATCCTCAGTGTCGTGATCGGCCTTGTCTTTGCCTCTGCGTTCTCGGCGATCGTCGTCTTCGCGCAGGAACTCGTGCCGGGTCGTGTCGGCCTGATCGCCGGCGTCTTCTTCGGCTTCGCCTTCGGGGCGGGGGGACTGGGCGCTGCCTTCCTCGGCGATTTCGCCGACAGTCACGGCATCGAGTTCGTCTACCGGATCTGCTCGTATTTGCCGCTGCTCGGCCTGCTCACGATTTTCCTGCCGCGCATCCCGAGGCACAAGGCCGTCTGATCCGGCCACCCCCAATCTCGACCGCAATGCTTTCCCGCCCCGGTGTGAAAGCCCTAGAGATTTAATTTCCCGGATCAAACCGTAATAGAATACTATTTCTATGGATTATAGTCATTGTTGTTAGGCTTTCCGGATCGCCATTGCCGAGGAGAGCAACATGACCGACATTCGCCGAGAGCTCAAACTTGGAGCCTTTCTCTATCCGACGGGCCACCATGTTGCTGCCTGGCGCCACCCGGACGCACAAGCCGATGCCGGCTCCAACTTCGCCCATTATGTTGCGCTTGCGCGGGCTGCCGAAGCTGCAAAATTCGATCTCATCTTCATGGCGGATGGTGTCGGTACCCGCGGCACGGACATCGAAGCGCTGAGCCGTACCGCCATCCGCTACGTCGCGCAGTTCGAACCGATCACCCTTCTTTCGGCACTTTCCGCCGTAACCACGAATATCGGTTTTGTGGCAACCGCCTCCACGTCCTACAACGAGCCTTATCATATTGCCCGCAAATTCGCCTCCCTCGATCACATCAGCGGCGGTCGGGCTGGCTGGAACCTCGTTACTTCGTCGAGTGAACATGAGGCCCATAATTTCGGTCGCGACGAGCACTATGCCCATGCCGAGCGCTACGAACGAGCCGAGGAATTCGCCGACGTGGTTCGCGGCCTTTGGGATACCTGGGAGGAAGATGCCTTTCCTCGCGACAAGGGAAGCGGCATCTATTTCGACCCCGACAAGCAGCATATCCTCAATCACAAGGGCAAGCATTTCAAAGTCCGCGGGCCGCTGAACGTTGCCCGTGCGCCACAGGGACATCCGGTGCTGGTTCAGGCAGGTTCCTCCGAGCCCGGCCAGGAACTTGCCGCCCGCACCGCGGACGTGGTCTTCACCGCCCACCAAACGACCGAGGATGCGCGCGCCTTCTATGCGGACCTCAAGGGCAGGCTCGCAAAATACGACCGCAACCGCGACGATCTGAAGGTCATGCCCGGCATCTTCCCAGTCGTCGGGCGTACCGAGCAGGAGGCGCAGGACAAGTTTCAACAGATCCAGAACCTCATCCACCCGGCCGTCGGGCTGTCGATGCTCGCTGGCATGGCAGGCTCGATCGATCTGTCGCAATACCCGCTGGACGGCCCAGTGCCGGAGCTTCCCGAAACCAACAGCAGCAAGAGCCGCCAGAAATTGCTGCTCGATCTTGCGCGCCGCGAGAACCTCACCATCCGCGACCTTTATCTTCGCATCGCCGGCGCCCGCGGTCATTACCAGGTCGTCGGAACGCCGGTGCAGATTGCCGACAAGATGGAGGAGTGGTTCACGACGGGTGCTGCCGACGGCTTCAACATCATGCCGCCGCATCTGCCGGTCGGCCTTTACGATTTCATCGAGCATGTTCTGCCGGAGCTTCGCCGCCGCGGCCTTTTCCGCAGCGACTACGAAGGCCGGACGCTTCGTGAAAATCTCGGGCTCGGCGTGCCGCACCATCCGGCCCGCGCCCAGATCGCTGCCGAATAAGGGGCAAACAACATGACCAGTTCGACCCATATCGAAATCCGCAGCGTCACCCGCGATTTCCAGGTGAACGGCAGCAAGCTCACCGCACTCGACGATATCAGCCTCGATGTCGCAGAGGGTGAATTCGTGACGATCGTCGGCGCCAGCGGCTGCGGAAAATCGACGCTGCTGCGCCTTGGCGCCGGACTCGATACGGCCTACGACGGCTCGATCGCCCATGCCGGAAAAAGAGTAACCGGTCCCAGCCTCGACCGCGGCATCGTCTTCCAGGAGCCACGGCTGTTTCCCTGGCTGACCGTCGGCCGCAATGTTGCGCTCGGGCTTGAGAACGCCGGCCTTGGCAAGGCCGAAAAGAAGCGTCTCGTCGAGGAGCATCTGGAGCTGGTCGGCCTGTCGGCCTTCGCCGATGCCTATCCGCACCAGCTGTCGGGCGGCATGGCCCAGCGCGCAGGCATTGCCCGCGGGCTTGTCAACCGGCCGAACGTGCTTTTCCTCGATGAGCCCTTTGGCGCACTCGACGCGATCACCAAGACGCGGCTGCAGGACGAGCTTCAGGACATCTGGGCGAGCGAGCGCATCACCATGATCCTCGTCACCCATGATGTGGAGGAGGCGGCCTATCTCGGCGACCGCGTCGTCGTGATGTCGCCACGTCCCGGCCGCATCCGCGAGATTGTGCCTGTCGATCTGCCGCGGCCGCGCGACCGGACCTCGGCAGCACTTTCTAAAATCCGCAACCGCGTGCTCGAAAGCCTCGGCACCACGACGAAGGCTGGCCCACAGCAGAGCCCCGGTGTTCCCTCGAAGGCCCGCAAGGTGGCTGGACTGCGTTCAGCCATTGCCGCTGCCGGCTAAATCTGTCGAAACGGAGAGAAATCATGAAACTTGCATCCCTTGCCGCAGGCATTGCGCTTGCACTTGGCCTCTTCACTGATGCGCTAGCTGAGGAACCGATCGTCATTCACGTCGGCTATGCGGCAATCGGCGTCGATAACCGGCCTTACTCGGAGGGCACATCGGCGGCTACGGCGCGTGCTGGTGAATACCTGGAGAAGGAGTTCGCAAAAGATTCGAACATCAAGATCGAATGGACATTCTTCAAGGGCGCCGGCCCGGCGGTCAATGAGGGCTTTGCCAACGACCAGCTCGATTTCGCCTACCAGGGCGACCTGCCCTCGCTGATCGGGCGGGCAACCGGCTTGAAGACCAAGTCCCTGCTGGCAAGCGGTGCGCGCAAGCCACTCTATCTTGCTGCCGCAAAAGCCTCCGGCATCAAGAGGATCGAGGACCTGAAGGGACGCAAGATCGCCCTGCAGCGCGGCACGAACGGTCATCTTGCCGCCATCAAGGTGCTTGCGGCTCACGGACTGAATGAGCGCGACGTGCAGGTCGTCAATCTCGACAGTGCCGGAACGGTCGCTGCGCTGACGAGCAAGGACATCGACGCAGCCTTTGGCGACACGCAGCTCATCAACCTGGCGGCCAAGGGTGCAGCCGACATCATCTACACGACCAAGGGCGATGATCCGCGCTTTGGTCGCAATGCCGGCGTGATCGGCCGCCAAGCCTTCATCGAGGCGCATCCGGAAATCACGCAGCGCGTCGTCGATGCCTTCGTCAAGGCGGCGAAATGGTCGTCCGACGAGCCAAATCGTCCCGCGCTTTTCGAACTCTGGCACAAATCCGGCACGCCGGTTCCGATCCTGGAGGAATATTTCAGCAACGACACGCTGGCTTACCGCAACTCACCGCTCATCGATGACCTGCTGGTGTCGCAGTACAAGGAGCAGGCGGTAAAGGGCAAGGAGTTCGGTCTCATCCGCCGCGATGTCGATCTCAACGGCTGGTTCGAGCCGAAATACTTGAACAGTGCGATCGAACGGCTCGGCCTCAAGGATTTCTGGCAATCTTACGGCGCAGATGGAAAACCTCACGCATCGTGAGCTGACGCAAACGGAGACGGGCATGGCTGCATTCTTCGAGGCCGCCGGCGATGCCGGCATTCGCATGGCGCGACGACGGCGAAGCCGCGTCGTCTTCGGCGTCGCCGGTCTGGTCCTGCCTGCCGCGCTTCTCGGCTTCTGGTGGGTGGCCTCGGCAAAGGGCTGGCTTGCAGAACAAATCCTGCCGCCGCCTTTCATCGTCTATGAGACGGCGCGCGACATGATCGCAAGTGGCGAACTACTCTTTCACGCCGGCGTCAGCCTTCGCCGTGTCATGATCGGCTTTGCAATCGGTTCCCTGGCCGGGCTTTGCCTCGGTATCGCGATCGGCCTGTCGCAGAAAATCGAAGACTATGTGAAGCCGCTCTTCCTTGCCTTTGCGCAAATCCCGACGCTCGGCTGGATCCCGTTGCTGATGCTTTTTGTCGGCATCGGCGAAACGCTGAAGATCATCATCATCGCCAAGGGAGCGCTCGTGCCGATGACGCTGAATACATGTTCGGGCATCCGTGGCGTACTGCCAAAATACGTCGAGGTCGGCGAAGCGCTGTGTTTCGGCCGCTGGCAAAGATTGCGGCTGATCGTGCTCCCGGGCGCCGTCCCCTCGATCTTTACGGGCGTCCGCTACGGTCTAACCCATTCCTGGACCTCGCTAGTCGGGGTCGAACTGCTCGCTTCGTCCGAAGGACTTGGCTATCTGCTCGTCTGGGGCCGGCAGATGTTCTGGCTCGATACGGTCATCGTCGCCATGATTGTCATCGGCCTCGTCGGCTTTGCCATGGACAAGGGCTTGGATCGCACCGAAATGCTGATCCAGCGCTGGAAACGTCAGGAGATATGACATGACCGTGGCACTCTCCGCCCGCTTCCGCCGCGGCGTCACACTGCCGGTCCTTCTTCTTGCTGCATGGGAGGTATCGGCCCGCACTGGCCTTGCCGACCCGCGGTTCCTGCCTTCTCTTAAAGATGTGGCGCTGACGGCCAAGCGTGAGATTTTCGACAACGGCCTCTTTGCCGAACTCGGCTTTTCTTTGATGCGCAATATCGCCGGTTTCTGGATCGGCACCGTCCTAGGCATCGCGTTGGCAACGCTGCTTGCGCTCTCGCGTCCCGCCGACCGGCTGATCTCACCCACCTTCAACGGCATGAAGCAGATTTCGCTGCTAGCCTGGATCCCGCTCATCTCCGTCTGGTTCGGCTTCGGCGAGCAGGCGAAGATCGTCTTCGTGGCACTTGCCGCCTTCATCCCGATTGTGCTCAACACCTATGAAGGAATGCGCAGCGCTCCCGCCGATCTCATTGAAGTCGGCCGGGCGCTGAAATTCACGACCCGCCAACGTATCTTGCGCATCCATCTGCCGTCGGCCATGCCGTCGATTGCCACCGGCGTGCATCTCGGGCTGATCTACTCCTGGCTTGCGACGGTGGGCGCTGAGTACTTCCTCGCCGTCGGCCCGGGCATCGGCGGCCTGGTCATCGCCGGCCGCGAGCGTTTCGACATGGCTCTTGTCATGGTCGGCGTGTTCGTCCTCGGCCTGGTCGGCTTCTCGCTCAACCGTCTCGCCTATGCGCTTGAATCCTACCTCCTGCGCTGGCGGCCGAGACGGACGTGATAGGCGCCACGCTGGACATGGAAATCGCCAGTTTCCTGCGTAAATTATCCGAAGGCCCTATCGCGCCGTATGCGGTTGGAGTGATAGCGTGCGGCCAAAAGGAAATGCCGGAGGAAAACATGGCCAAGAAGACGACCGCGGACTGGGCGGCATTGGCGGAGAAGGAGCTGCGCGCTCCGCCTGAGACGCTGACCTGGCACACCCCGGAAGGCATCGACGTCAAGCCGCTTTACACGGCCGCCGATATCGAAAGGGCGGGGCATCTCGACTCCCTTCCGGGATTTGCACCATTCGTCCGGGGTCCGCGTGCGACGATGTATGCCGGCAGGCCCTGGACAATCCGCCAGTATGCCGGTTTTTCGACGGCCGAGGAATCCAACGCCTTTTACCGTCGCAATCTCGCCGCCGGCCAGAAGGGCCTCTCCGTCGCCTTCGATCTCGCCACCCATCGCGGCTATGACAGCGACCATCCGCGCGTCGAGGGTGACGTCGGCAAGGCCGGTGTGGCAATCGACTCGGTCGAAGACATGAAGATCCTCTTTGACGGCATTCCGTTAAACGAGATGTCCGTGTCGATGACCATGAACGGCGCGGTCATTCCGATCCTTGCCTCTTTCATCGTCGCAGGCGAGGAGCAGGGCTGCGCAAGGGGCGAGCTTTCCGGCACCATACAGAATGACATTCTCAAGGAGTTCATGGTCCGCAACACCTATATCTATCCGCCCGAACCTTCGATGCGGATCGTTGCCGACATCATCGAATATACGGCGAAGGAAATGCCGAAGTTCAATTCGATCTCGATATCCGGCTACCACATGCAGGAGGCGGGTGCGACACTGGTTCAGGAGCTTGCCTTCACGCTGGCTGATGGCCGCGAATATGTGCGCGCCGCAATCGCCAAAGGTCTTAATGTCGACGACTTTGCCGGACGTCTTTCCTTCTTCTTCGGGATCGGCATGAACTTCTTCATGGAGGCGGCGAAGCTGCGCGCCGCCCGGCTGCTCTGGGCGCGGATCATGGAGGAGTTTTCGCCGAAGAAATCGTCCTCGTTGATGCTGCGCACCCATTGCCAGACCTCGGGTGTGTCGCTGGCCGAGCAGGATCCCTATAACAATATCATCCGCACTGCCTTTGAAGCGATGTCGGCGGTGCTGGGTGGCACGCAGTCGCTGCACACCAATTCTTTCGACGAGGCGATCGCGCTACCGACGGAATTTTCCGCGCGCATCGCCCGCAACACGCAACTCATCCTGAGCCATGAGACAGGTGTCACCAGGGTCGTCGACCCGCTCGCCGGCTCCTATTATGTCGAGAGCCTGACGCAGGAACTGGCAGACAAGGCATGGGCTCTGATCGAGGAGGTCGAGGCACTTGGCGGCATGACACGCGCAGTCAACGAAGGCCTGCCGAAGCGGTTGATCGAGGAAGCCGCCGCGCGGCGGCAAGCTGCGGTGGACAAGGGCGATGAGGTTATCGTTGGCGTTAACAAGTACCGCCTCGAAAACGAAGAGCCGATCGACATCCTGGAAATCGACAACAGCGCCGTAAGAGCCGCACAGATCAAGCGGATCGAAGAGACGAAGCGCCGGCGCGACAGCGCCGAGGTCGCCCAAACGCTCGCGTCGCTTGTCGATGTCGCTCGCAGTGGAAAAGGCAATCTCTTGGCTGCGGCCGTCGAAGCGGCCCGTGCGCGCGCCACCGTGGGCGAGATCTCCGATGCCATGCGGAAAGCCTTCGGCGATCACGCCGCGACGCCAAAGGTCATCAAGGATGTCTATGGCGAAGCCTATCGCGACGAGCCGGAGCTTGCGGTCTTGAAGAGCCGGATGTCGGACGTCAGCGCGGCGCTCGGCCGCAGGCCGAAGATCATGGTTGCCAAACTTGGCCAGGACGGCCATGACCGCGGCGCCAAGGTGATCGCATCGGCGTTCGGCGATATCGGTTTTGACGTGCTTGCCGGTCCGCTTTTCCAGACGCCGGAAGAGGCGGCACAAATGGCAATCGGCGAAAACGTCAACGTCATCGGTGTGTCGTCGCTTGCCGCCGGCCACAAGACGTTGCTGCCGCAGCTCGTCGATATCCTGAAAGCAAAGGGGGGCGGAGATGTCATCGTCATTTGTGGCGGCGTCATCCCGCGCCAGGACTATCAGTTTCTGGCTGATCACGGTGTGTCTGCCGTTTTCGGCCCCGGCACGCATGTGCTCGACGCGGCCAACTCCGTGCTGGATCTTATGCAGGGAATCCGGCGCAACCAGTAGTTCCTGCCCGGCATTTGCCCGCTGTTGCAGGCGATCGGCAGGATTTGACTTGCGTGATATTTTTATACGCGCAGGCCAAGCGGGAAGGGAAAATCGCCGAACCTACGTCGCCTGCCGGATGTTGCCGCGCCAATTTTTTTGCCGGCTGCCACCGCGGTGACCGCCAGATGGGGCGCAAAGCTTAGGCTTGCTGCATCGGTTTCGAGGAACCGATGGATCGGCGGCAAGTGGCGACTATCGCCAAGGCAAGAGCCGTTGCTGGACTGCCGGCAGGAGGTTAGCGAAGCAGCCCGGCTGCGCGTAGCGCGTCATTGATGATTTTGCCAACCCGACTGTCGCCGGGCTCCGGTTGAGGGCTTTGTCGCTTGCTCGCGCCAGCCAATTTCCGATCGCCAGATCCCTCGGCAGCGGCGAACTCTGTTGCTTCGACATCGGAATCAGAAGCGAGGCCCCAACTGCGCGCAATGCGTGCGGTTGACGAAATGCCCGCCTCAAGCATGTAGGGCCCCGGTCGGCCGAACGAGGAGCCGCCGTGGGTTGCAAGCGGAAGGCCATGCGCCATGCCTTTGATGGAATAGGTTTCGATGACCGTTCGCCCGTCGGCATCGAACCAGACCTTGTGCTGGTGCCCATTAGACACTTCCGTGCGATCCGGCTCTTTACGTGTCGTGTGAACGGCGCTCCACTGATCCACGATCTGATCTGCATTCCTCGGTCGCACTGTTTGATCATGCGTTCCATGCCACACGGATACAGTCGGCCACGGACCTGCGTGATGTCCGGCACGCCTCAACGCGGACCGCAGCTTCGGGGCGCTCGACGGATTTCGCCCCTGCATTTGTGCGAACGCTTCTGCAACATTGGCGGCCGCGCCATAGGGAAGACCCGCGATGATCGCGCCGCCGGCGAACATCTCAGGATAGGTCGACAGCATCGCGTTCGCCATGGCGCCACCTGCTGAAAGGCCCGTCACGAAAACCCGGTTGGGATCGATGCCCTGTGACTGAACGACATGTGCGACCATTTGGCTGATGGATGCGGCTTCGCCCGCACCGCGTCGTGCATCCCCGGGTTCAAACCAATTGAAACAGAGGTTCGGGTTGTTCGAGTGCTGTTGTTCGGGATAGAGAACCGCAAATCCCCGCCGCTCAGCGAGCTGCGACCATCCAGAACCCAGCGCGTATCCTTTAGCAGTCTGGGTGCAGCCATGAAGTGCTACGACGAGCGGGGTTCGCGTATCCATATGTGTCGGGAGGAACAGCCAAGCCTTGAGCGCGCCGGGATTGGGTCCGAATGCTGCGATCTCGACAAGGCGTTCGTCTGGTGAATCTCGAAAGGACACATGCTTCTCCTTGAGCCAACAAAGGCGCCGAGGATACATATAGGGATGATTGCTGCAGTGCACAAATGCAGGGGGCCAATTGCCGCAGATCCAGGCGGCCGAACTGGACGGAAGCGATGTCAGGCGTGAAGCAGCCCGCGGGCGGCGAGGTTTGCCATCAAAGCCGAAATGCCGAACGTCCATGGGGGGCATTCGGTGGAAAGGCGAACGGTATTGACAAGCGTGCCGAGCCCAGATGAGGAGATCTCGACCACATCCCCGACCTTGTGCGTAAAGCCCTGGTTGGGGGTGTCGCGGTCCTGCGTCGGGGCAAACAGCGTGCCGAGGAACAGCATGAAGCCATCCGGATACTGATGATGAGCCCCGCAGGTCTGCCGGACGAGATCGGTCGGGTCGCGGCTGATCTTCGACATTGAGCTCTTTCCGTTGAGAACGAAGCCGTCCTGGCCGGTGACTTTCAGGTCAAGTTCGGCCTTTCGGACCTCGTCGAGGTCGTACGTGGCGTCGAACAGGCGAACGAAAGGACCGATGGAGCAGGAGGCGTTGTTGTCCTTCGCCTTGCCGAGCAGCAGCGCCGAGCGGCCTTCGACATCGCGCAGATTGACGTCGTTGCCGAGGGTCGCGCCCTTGATTTCGCCGCGGCTGTTGACCGCAAGCACGATTTCCGGTTCCGGATTGTTCCAGGTCGAAATCGGATGCAGGCCAACATCGGCACCCCAGCCGACGGAGGAAAGAACCGGCGACTTGGTAAAGACCTCGGCATCCGGGCCGATGCCGACTTCGAGATATTGCGACCACATGCCTTCGTCAATCAACGCCTGCTTTACCTTTGCCGCTTCCGGAGAGCCTGCTTTGATGTTGGCGAGGCTGCCGCCGATCAGTGTGCCAACGAGGCTCCGGATCGAGGCTGCGCGATCCGGATTGCCGGCAGCTTTTTCCTCAATGACGCGTTCGATCATCGATTGGGCAAAGGTCACGCCGCAGGCCTTCACGGCCTGAAGGTCTGCTGGCGCCAAGAGATAAGGCCTGCCAGCATCCGGCCGGCCGGTGCTGTTTGCTGCCACTGTTTCGAGTGAAGCAAGCCGTTTGCCATCCGCTTCGCGCACGAAACCTGCCGGGTCGGCTTTCTCCAGAAGCGCGCTCAATGTCGGCACTTGCCTGGACGTTATGTCGACTATTTCTCCGTCGCGGATTGTGACAACCGCCGGACCGGCTGCCTGCGGATTCCAGACGCGGCCGACAAACAGGCCGCCCGATGAGGCGTCGTCGAGAAGCTGAGGCATGATGATCTTCCGTCGCAGTTTTTGCTCATGTGATTAGAAATTCGCCGCCCTCCAGCAGCGCCGGAAAATCGATCACATCTGTCGGGGCGGGGCAAGGTCAAAAATACGATCGCAAGCAGTTTGAGAAGTCTTTGGCAAACTGGTGAGGCAGCACATCATTCAGAACTGACCACTGCCCGCGCCGGACCGATACGGGTCTACCGGCGTGCAGCCCAGGCAAGGCCGCGGCGAAGAATGAGACGCATGTACGGATGGTCGAATTCGGCGGCGACATGGCCAAGTGCTGAATAAAAGACGCGGCCCGCGCCAAAATGGCGTTTGAAGACCACCGGCATGACGACATTGCGGGCCGCCTCGTCATATTCGCCGGTGAACGTGGTGGTCGCCAGAATTTCAACGGACGGATCGTAGTGCAGGTAATACTGCTCCGAGTGGTAGTCGAAGTCCGCAATGCCCTGCATCAGCGGATCGTTTTGTCGGCTCACGTTCACGCGAAAGTCGATGATATTGCCCGGATGAGAAACCCAGGTGACGCCCGAAACATAGCGGAACGGTGCACTTTCCTTGAAGGATGTCGCGAGTGCGCCATGATGACCGCCGAGGCCAAGGCCGTCACGAACAGCCATGACCAGCGCATTTGCGTGCGCCTTTTCCAACTGCTCCCCTGTGATGATCGGAACAAGCAGATCGGCTTTAGCAATCACCGGCGAGCCGAAGATGTCGAGATCGCCGGTAATCTCAACTGAAAAGCCGTCTTCCCGCAAAAGTTCGCCGACGACGCTTGCGCATGCTTCCGGTTCGTGGCCCTGCCAGCCGCCCCAAACGATAATCGCTTTGCGCATGCCCTGCCTCCCGGCTTTCGATGGTTAGATCGTGACGTCGTGGCTTTTCCAACCAGATAGCGCCCGATTTCATCGACCGCAAGCCAGGTCGCTTCGATTGCCATCACACGATTTAGTCTTGACGGCGGCGATGGACCGCAGTCAGCTCGAGCATTATCTGTGGGAGGAATTTCGAATGCTGAAATCCTTTGAGCATATCGGCATGACGGTCAGCGATATGGACCGTGCCGTCGCCTTTTATTGCGGTCTCCTCGGCCTTCGGCTGCATCTGCGCAAGACGATGCCGGATGGCTCGCACATTGCTTTTCTCGATGCCGGCGGTGGCATGCTGGAGGTCTTCGCGCCTGCAAGCGGCGCGGTGCGGGCAACCGACATACCCGAGGGTGCCGCCGGTCTGCGCCATCTTACGTTCCTGTTCGGCAGCGTCGCTGAAACCTTCGCAAAGCTCGAAGCGGCCGGAGTTGAGGTGAAGGAGCGCCCGCGTCTTGCTTACAACTCCGAGATTCTGCACAAGGTCGCTTTTCTGCGCGATCCCGACGGCATTCTCATCGAGCTCGCCGAGCGGACCGATTGAGGCAGTTGCTCGGCAACTCCAGTATCTGAGCGGTGCTGCTGTTTCCCGCGTGATACCGCGCTTCCGGTCTGAGGCGAAGTAACAACTCCGTAAGCGAAATCTGGCAACCTCCAGACGAATATTTTTCTCCATTTTAGTTGGGTGTCATGGTTTACAACAAGGAAGATTGGATCAGCCAGCGCGCATATGCCATATGGGAGGCGGAAGGACGCCCCTGCGGGCGCGAGGCCGAGAACTGGCAGCAGGCGGCGGCCGAGTTCGAACAGCTCCAAATGACCAAGGCGTCCGTCGATGGAACTGACCTGATCGAGATGCTGCGCGCCACCGGACGTCTTATGCGCACCAGCGACAATCACCAGGCTCGGATCATTGAAGAGCGCGCCACCATCGCCAAACGCTAGCGATACCAGCACCTATTTCGGGAACAAATTCCTGCTCCTTGCGTTTTGTGCAGTTCGGTTTGCACTCCTGGGAGGGTCATATCGGCAATGCGAGCCATCAGACTGCTGTCGACGATCCTTACCCTCTTCATCGTTTTCGGTCTCGCATTCTTTTTTCTTGCCTGGCGCCCCGAAATCAAGCCGCAAAACCCTTCAGAGGCCATGCGCTTCGATAACGCACTGATCGCCAGGGGATCCAGCCTCGCGGCGGTCGGAAACTGTATCGCCTGTCATACGGTCCCGGGAAAGGAAGCTTTTTCCGGGGGGCTTAAACTGCCGACGCCTTTCGGGATTATTTATTCGACGAACATCACGCCGGACGATGAAACCGGTATCGGACGCTGGAGCGAGGCGGCCTTCCAACGCGCCATGCGCGAAGGCGTGGATCGAAAGGGCGATCATCTTTATCCGGCATTTCCCTATGATCATTTTACCCGCGTCACCGACGAGGACAACAAGGCACTCTATGCCTTCTTGATGACGCGCACGCCCGTCAAGGCGACGGCACCAAAAAACGAGCTACCGTACCTCCTGCATGTCCGCCCGATCCTTGCCGCCTGGAAGCTGGTCTTCTTCGACAAGGGCGCTTTCGCGCCCGATCCGCAGAAAGGCGAGGAATGGAACCGCGGTGCCTATCTTGCCGAAGGCCTCGGCCACTGCGGCGCTTGCCACACCCCTCGCAACGCCTTTGGTGCCGAGGAGCGCGGCAGGCACTTCGGCGGCGGCGAGGCGGAAGGCTGGCAGGCTTATGCGATTAATGCGCAAAGCCCCTCGCCGATCCCGTGGGACAAGGGTTCGCTCGCGTTCTATCTGCGTCATGGCTACCACGCGTTCCACGGCGTCTCGCGTGGTCCGATGGCTGAAGTCACCGGCAATCTCAGTGCGCTTTCCGACAGCGATATCAATGCAATCGCAGCCTATGTCGCCTCGATCATGGGCGAACCGTCTGGCGAACGCGTTCAAAGAGGCGAGGAACTGAAGAAGCAGTTCGTTCCGGAACAGGATGGCGTGGTGACGGCTGCAATCGACGAGACCAAGGCGTCGGCCGAACTTGCGTCTCATCCGGGTGCAGCCATTTATGGCGCGGCTTGTGCGACCTGTCACGAGTCCGGCCGCGCCGCGCCGTTTGGAGGACTGAATTTCAATCTCAGCACCGCCGTCAACGCGCCCAATCCGCAAAATATTGTCAATGTCGTGCTTTTCGGCCTGCCACCGGCCGACGGTGAGCCAAGCGCCGTGATGCCCGGCTTTGCCGGGGCATTGAATGACCAGCAGCTCGCCGATCTGCTCGACTTCATGCGCCGGCGCTTTACGACGCGCGATCCTTGGCCCGATTTGCTGCAACGCGTCAACCGCACACGGTCCGGTGAATATTTTGTCGCCGTCCGCCCCTCGGAAGGAATTGAACGAGCGCCGTCCAATGTCGGCGCGAAGGAGCCGAGATGACAACGCTCAACGTCAACGGACACACTCACGAGGTCGCCAGCGAGCCCGACACACCATTGCTTTACGTGCTCCGCAACGAGCTTAATCTCAACGCCGCAAAATTTGGCTGCGGCCTTGGCCAATGCGGCGCCTGCACCGTCATGGTCGACGGCCAGGCGGTGCTTTCGTGCGTGACGCCGCTCATCGTCGTCGAAGGCAAGGAAATCGTGACCGTGGAAGGGCTTGGAACAGCTGAAAAGCCCGGACCGCTGCAGGCGGCTTTCATCGAGAAACAGGCGGCGCAATGCGGCTACTGCATTCCCGGCATGATGATGAGCGCAGCAGCGCTTCTGAAGCAGAATGCCACGCCGACTGACGAGGAAATCCGATCGGCGTTGCGGACCAATCTCTGTCGCTGCGGCACACATATGCGCATCCTTGCGGCCATCAGGCGTGCGAGTGAACTGATGGAAGCTGCCGGGCTTCCGGCCGCCAAAAGGAGTGCCGGATGATGGATATTCTCACCAGACATGAAATGAGCCGGCGCGGCCTGCTTGCCGGTACCGGCGCTCTTATCGTCAGCTTTTCCGTGATCCGTGCGCTGGCCCAAGAAATACCGACTGCGGCGCCCGAAAAGCCGAAGTTGCCGGGCAGCCTGGATAACGACGGCTATCTCGATAGCTGGATAAGGATCGAATCTGACGGCAAGATCACCGTGTTTACCGGCAAGGTGGAGCTTGGACAGGGGATCGGCACGGCCCTCATCCAGGTCGCCGCAGAGGAACTGGAAGTCGATCCCTCAGACATCACGCTCGGGACCGCCGATACGGGGCGCACCCCCGACGAAGGGTTCACGGCAGGTAGCCAGTCGATGCAGAACAGCGGTACTGCCATCCGCAATGCAGCCGCGCAGGTTCGCGAGCTGCTGATCGCCGAGGCAGCGCGCCGATTTAACCTGCCCCCGGACCAGCTCAGGGCGAAAAAGAAAAGCGTCTCCGGACCGGACGGCAGATCGGCGACCTATGGCGCGCTGGTGTCGGGCCAGTTCCTGCACGTCGAAGCCCAGCCGCAATCGAAACTGAAACAGCCCGACGCGATGAGCATCGTCGGTCGTGATGTGCAGCGCATCGACATCCCGGGCAAAGTCACCGGTGCTGCAGCCTATGTGCAGGACCTGCGCCTCGAAGGAATGGTGCACGCGCGCGTAATCCGTCCGCCGAGCTATGGTGCAACATTGAAAGACATCGACGCCACGGCGGCCGCCGCCATGGCTGGCGTCATCTCGGTCCTCCGCGACGGCAGCTACCTTGCCGTCGTGGCGGAGAAAGAATGGCAGGCGATCAAGGCCATGCGCGCCGTCGAAAAAGCGGCGCGGTGGGACGAACCTGCAACGCTACCGGAACAGAGCGATCTTGCCGGCGCTCTCACAGCTCTGGAAAGGGAGGTCGGCACAGTGGCCGAATCCGGCCATCCGAGCTTCCCGAACGGCGCGATCTACGAGGCAACCTTCACGCGGCCCTACCAGATGCACGGTTCGATCGGTCCTTCCTGTGCGGTCGCGCATCTGAAGGCCGACGGCAGCCTCGATATCTGGTCGCACACGCAGGGGGTTTTCCCCGATCGGAGTGCGATTGCCCAGATGCTGGCGATGCCGGAGGAGAAGGTGCGTGTCATCCACATGGAAGGGTCCGGCTGCTACGGGCACAACGGTGCTGACGACGCAGCTGCCGACGCAGCACTCATCGCCATGAAAATTCCCGGCCGTCCTGTGCGTGTCCAGTGGATGCGCGAACAGGAGCATATGTGGGAACCTTACGGGCCTGGCATGGTGTCCAAGGTCCGGGCATCGCTTGATGCAAGCGGCAGGATCGACAACTGGACCTATGATGTGTGGAGCAATAGCCATAGCACGCGCCCCGGCAATGCCGGCTCGTTGCTTGCCGGCCGCGCCAAGGAACAGCCGACGCCCTTAGAACCGTCGAAACTCAGCATCAGTCCCAATGGCAGCGGCGATCGGAATG
>NZ_JABEPH010000310.1:0-7515 GCF_013004495.1 Rhizobium sp. SEMIA 4085 | reverse complement strand
GGCCTTGGCGAAGCGCATCGGGTCGACGCCGTCGCCGCGCAGCCAGCCGGTCATGGTGAAGAGATAGGGATCGGCGACGGAATACTGCTCGCCCATGACCCAGGGGCCGGCGAGCATCGTCTCCTCGATGAGTTCGTAGTTTTCCGTCATGGTCTGCGGCACCTTGGCCTGCATGGCTTCGTGCGCGGCGGGATCGTCGGCCCAGCGAGAACCGCGTCGCTTGTGTGCATGGTTCACATGCACGGTCGAGCAGAGGTAGCTGTTGAAGGCCTGCAGGCGGGCGACCCCGAAGGAGGCGTCGAGCGGCGCGAGCCTGGCCGCTGGGACGGTCTGCGCGATATAGGCGAGGATCGCCGGCGTTTCGGTGACTATGCCGCGATCGGTGACGAGGGCCGGGACGCGGCCCTTCGGGTTGATCTTCAGATATTCCGGCGAGCGCTGCTCGTTGTCCTTGAAGCTTATCATCCTTGCTTCATAGGCAAGCCCGGACTCCTCCAGCGCGATGAGACTTGCCAGCGCACAGGTGCTTTGCGCGAAATAAAATGTCAGCATGGTCGAGACTCCCTTTCGGGAATTTTATATAGCGCAACCGTCGCAGCCTGCCCATGGCGGAAATCGGGGCCGTTGCCGGCCCCGGCGCAATCACGCGGCTCTCGCGCAGCCCGGCACCTCTTCCAGCTTGTACCAGACCGGAATGCCGCGCTCGCGCGCGATGCGGACGTCGTTGTCGGCACCCTTGGAGTCCCCCCGCAGCCGCAGCACACCCTCGCAAAGCTCCAAAAGCCGGTGAGCGACAGGGTGGAAGATTTCCTCGTAGAGATCATCGCCGATCGATTTGCCTCCGGCTGCATTCCAGACCGGCAAGGCCACCCATTCGCCGATCATCGGAACATGGCCCGCCTTGAAGAGCGCGTAAGCGGGTTCCTCCAGTCGCTCCAGGTTGGCCGCCATTTTTTCCGGATCATCGCCGGTTCCGGACCTGTACGGCCCTGCAATCAGGATCAACATCGTTAAACTCCATCACTCCCGGCCTCATGCACGGGATTTCACGATAATGCGTGAAATTGCTTGCATGTCGAGTCATCTCAGGCATTATCGTGATAATTCGTTGATTTTCGTGCAGAGCGATGCTGACAACACAACGCAAATCCCTGATCCTCGACATCCTGCGCCGTGACGGCCAGGTCATCGCCAAGCGCGTCGCCGAAGATTTAGCGCTGTCGGAAGACACGATCCGGCGCGACCTGCGGGAGATGGCGGCTGACGGGCTCTTGAACCGGGTGCATGGCGGCGCGATGCCGATTGCGCCGGACCTGCCAAATTTCTCGGCGCGGCGGAGCGTTTTGTCCGATGCCAAGCAGCGGCTCGGCGCCAGGGCGGTGCAAATGGTGAAAGCGGGGCAGATGATCTTTCTCGACGGCGGGACGACGACGGCGGAGATCGCCCGGTATCTGCCACGCGACATCGCCTTTACCGTCGCAACGCATAGCCCGACGATCGCGGCGGAACTGGAGCATCACCCGACCGCGGACATCATTCTCACAGGCGGGCGGCTCTACAAGCACTCGATGGTGGCAACCGGCGCTGCGGCCATGGCGGCGATCTCGCAGCTTAGACCCGATATCTTTTTCCTCGGCGTCACCGCCGCCCATCCCGTGCACGGGCTCTCCACGGGCGATTTCGAGGAGGCGGCGACCAAGCGCCATATCGCCCGTTGCGCGGCCGAAACATATGTCCTGCTGACCGAGGAGAAATTCGATCTCGTTTCGCCCTGCGCTGTGCTCGGCATTGCCGATGTTGCCGGACTGATTGTTTCGGCGGGAGTGCCGGAAGAGCGGCTTGCGCCCTACCGGGCGCTCAATGCCGCGATCCTCGAAGCATGAGGGGCCCGGCGCGCCGCGCGATGTCCTGCGGCAGTAGGCTTGCGAAGAGCGCCGCCACGAAGACCGCCAGCATAGCATAGGCCGGCATCATGCTGCCGGTTCCGAGATCGCAGACTGCCGCCAAAAGCGGCTGGAATGCCGCGATCGTCGAGGCGATCCACGGCATGCCGAGCATGCGCGCCGGGAGGGCACCGAAGCCTGGCGTTTCCGCGATTGCCGCAAGCACGCCGTAGCCCGCGGCAATCCAGATGACGGTCCGCAGCCACGCCCGCTGGCCAAAGGAAACCATCCTCCCCTCTTCGAAGGCGATGAAGAGATAAGCGCAGAACACCGTGACGAAGAGGAAGGCCACCGGCAGGCTTTCGACGACCATTTCCGGCCGCAACTGGCCCGTCCAGCCGCCCGCGAGAATCCCCGGGAAGGCCGCCGACGCCGAAAACCAGACAAGCGCGACGGGCGCCCAGAGCCAGTTGACCGACAGGTAATGCAAACGGGCGAATGTGCAGATCACCATGATTGCCCCGGCAAGCCCAATACCCGAAGGCTTCATCGCGCCGGACATGGCAAGCACAATCGGCCCGCAGGAACCGGCGATCTCGGCGCAGCCGGACATGGCGACGATCGCCCAGGTCACGTAATCGAAGCACATGGAAAAGAACAGGAAGATCGCGACGGCGATCAGCATCCACCAGAGATAGCGGCCTGCAAACATATCCTGCCCTCGCGGCACGGGTTGAAACGCCGCACCATAGTAGGACAAATGCGCCGCCGCGCACCTCCTCTCGCAGGATTTGGTTTAACGCATATTAGGAATTGCTGATTATCCGAAACAGGTTGTGCCGTAACGGCACGGTCTATGCGAGAAGCGCAGCCGTGACGCGAATGTCGCCGACATGGATGCCGTTCCAATTGTGCATCGGCTTGACGCCCATCGAAACCAGCTTCGCGTGAACCTCGCTGCCCCTTTCGAAGAACCGGGCGAGCGCTGCCGCCACCATGGCCTCGGCGGCGCGTGTCGTCCCGTCCTCGCACTTTACGGCAATCGAGATCCCTTCCTCCGGAACTGCAGCGCAGAAGACGCCCTCGGCGCCGGTCTTGGCGAAAATCCTGCCCGGCGCGATCTGCATCAGCTCGGTGCAGGCGCGGCCCGTACCCGCGACATAGAAGGGCTCCGCCATGCAGGCGTCGAATAGGCGGCGGGAGGCCTTGGCGCGCAGCGGTTCAAGGCCATTGCCGGTCGCCATCTTGGCAAAGCCATGCGCGAGGCCGCGGAGCGGCACGGCATAGGTCGGGATCGAGCAGCCGTCAGTGCCGCAATTGTCGCGGCCGAGCACAGCACCGCAGAGGCTCTCCATCGTACCGCGGATCTCTTGCTGCAGCGGGTGGTCGTAGCCGCAATAGCCCTTCGCATCAATGCCCTGATGGCAGCAGGCGCAGACGAAGCCTGCATGCTTGCCGGAACAATTGTTGTGGAGCGCCGTCGGCGCTGTGATCGTGCGCGCCTGGTGGATCAGAGTCTTGCGGTCCGATGACCAGTGGGCACCGCATTCCAGCATTTCGACGCTCCCACCAGCGCGCGCCAGCATGGAGGCGGCAAGCGCCACATGATCGTCCTCGCCGTTATGTGAAGAACAGGCGAGCGCCAGTTCCTTGTTGCCGAAGCCGTAGGCATCGGCCGCACCACTTTCGACCAGCGGCAACGCCTGCATAGCCTTGCAGGAAGACCGCGGGAAAACGCCGCCATCGATATCGCCAAGCCCGAAGACGACCTTGCCATCGCCGTCGACGGCAACGATCGTGCCGCGATGGCAGCTTTCGACGAGCGAGCCGCGGGTGACTTCGACAGTGACGGGATTGGACATGGGCAGGGATCCGGATCGGTTTTTGGGGAGAGCAAAGCCATAGCGCGTTGCGCCGATAAAGCAACGCCTTTCGGCCGCGCTGCGGCAATTGCATTCCCGTTTCGTCCCGAAGCCGAAGCCTAAAGCGGACTGATCCGGTAGGCGCAGCGGCGAGCGCCGAGAAGAATGTGCTCGGACCGCTCGACATTGGCGCCAAGCACATTGCGGAAGGTCTCGAGCTCGGAACGGCAGAAGCCGGCGCAGGCCCGGGCCGCCGCACAGATGGCGCAGTGGTTTTCGACAAGCATAAACGTGCCGTCCTCTTCCATCCAGCTATCGGCCATGTAACCTTCGCGCGTCCGGATCGCTGTCAGCTGGCGGATGCGCAGAGCGAGATCGGAAGCCGAGACCTCCTTGCGGTAGCGCTTCACGGTTTCTGCCTCGCGTGCCGAGATGATGGTATCCAGGGCATCCCTGCCGAGCGTCTTGACCATGGTGCTCAGAAGGGTCGCGGTCAATTCCGCGTGGCCGTCCGGAAAGGTCTGGTTGCCGGCCAGGGTCAGATGCCAGAGCTGGCCTGGCCGTCCTCTGCCCGAACCCGGCTCGGTAAGGGGCTCGACAAGACGGTCCTCGGCAAGCTTCGTCAGGTGCTGGCGCGCCGCTTCAGAAGTGATGCCCAGCACATCGCCGATCGACGCTGCGCGCTGAGGCCCTTCGGTCTTTAGCAGAAGCAGAATACGGTTGGCAGGCGATTGGCGCATTTATTTTTCCAAGTCGTTGCTTGCTTTAATGAGGCAGGCATGTAATTTTCCAACTTATAACTTGGAAAATAATGATCCGCTAGCGAAAACATCAAGGTAATAGTTCATGACCAGTGCCGATCAGGCGGCAGAGCCGCAGTCATCCGTCTTCCAGCTTTTCACGCCGTCCCTGCTGCCCGCCACGCTGATGCTCGGCGGCGGAGTGACGCTCTATGCAATCGAGAGCTATATCACCGCCACAGTCGCCCCCTCGATCGTGCGCGATATCGGCGGCTTGCCGCTACTTGCCTGGGTGACGACGCTTTTCGTTGCCGCCGCCGTGCTCGGCTCGATCTTCGTGGCCACGCGGCCGCGCGGTATGGGCTTGCGCGGCGCCTATGTCTGCGGCGCCCTGATTTTCGCAACAGGCAGCCTCATCTGCGCCGCCGCACCTGTCATGGAAGTGGTGCTCGCCGGGCGCGCCGTTCAGGGTTTCGGCGCCGGCATCCTTGCCGCGCTTGCCTATGCTTTCGTCCGCTTCGCCTATCCGGAACCGCTCTGGCCAAAAGCCTCCACGCTCTATGCGGCGATCTGGGGTGTTGCGACCCTGCTCGGGCCGAGTGCAGGCGGCCTGTTTTCGCAAGGAAGTGCGTGGCGGTACGCCTTCATCATCATCGTGCCGCTCGGTCTGCTGATGGCCGTTCTTTCGCCATGGCTGCTACCGAAAGCGACGGACGACCGCGCCCACGGCAAGACGCCGGTCTTGCAGATCTGCCTGCTGCTTGTCGCCGTGCTGTTCGTCAGCATCGCAGGCACCGTCGAGCATATGGTCACGAAGGCTGCGCTGATTGCCGTTTCCGTCCTCTCGATCTCACTGATGCTGGTGACGGAACGTCGAGGCAACAACCGGCTTCTTCCAACCGGCGCGGTCATGCTCGCAAAGCCGGTTGCGCGCGTCTACCTCATCATGTTCGCGCTGCTGTTCATCCTCGTCAGCGACATCTACATTCCCTATTTCCTGCAGACCTTGCATGGCGTGACGCCGCTGATTTCCGGCTATCTGACCGCCCTTGTCGCGCTCGGATGGACGATCGCCGCCTTCTTCAGCGGCTCTCTGACCGGCAGGCGCGCGAGCAACGCGATCGTCGCCGGCTGCATCATTGAAGCGCTGGCGACCGTTTTCCTGGCGACCTTTCTCGCCCGAGACAACCAGATGGCGAGCCTTGCAATTCTCGGACCGGCGGCTGTCGCAATGCTGATGATGGGTTTCGGTGTCGGCCTCGGATGGGCGCATCTGGTGACAAAGGTGCTGCGCATTGTCAGCAGCGCCGAGCAGGACAAGGCATCGGCAGCGATCTCCACGTTGCAGTCGCTCGGCGGCGCTTTCGGCGCGGCGGTCGCTGGCGTCATTGCCAACAGCACAGGGCTCGTCACACCGGGCGGCATTGCCGGCAGCATCTCGGCGGCCCACTGGCTCTACGCCGCCATGGCGCTCCCCGGCATCGTCACGATTGCGGCGGCACTGACGCTGAGAGAAGGCCGAAATTGAAAAGAGGCGCCCCGGGGCGCCTCTTCCATGAATGAGAGTTTCGAGCGATCTCAGGCGACGCTGCGCTCCGGCTCTTGCTGGACAGCCTGCTGCTTCACGCCGAGATAAAGAACGGAGCGGAGGCCGATGCCGTAGGTGTCGCAGACTTCGGGCGTCAGGAACTCACTGACCGGGACCTCCTGCACCGCAAGACCTGACCGCCGGATCACATCGACGAATCCCGGCTTGGAGAATATGCGCACATGGTCATCCTGGCCGAAATGCTGCCAGCGCCCCTCAGGCGTCGTCACATCGGGATTTTCATAATTGTCCTGGATCGACAGGCAAATCGGCGCCATCAGGATGGCAATGCTGTTCTGCTTGAGAACACGCCGTATTTCTGAGGTGGCGCGCACCGGATCGTCGACGTGTTCGAGCACGTGCGAGCACAGAACGAAATCGAAAGTCTCGTCCGCATAAGGGAGATTGTGAATGTCCGCCTTGTCGTCCGCCTCCGGCATATACATGTCGCAGCTGCGATAGAAGATGTGCGGATGGCTTTTCAGCCAGAAGCTCAAAGAGCGGCCTGGGGCGATATCCAGAAACCGGAACGGCTGCGCCTGGTTGAGGCGCTGAAACACAGGCGTCAGGAACAGGGCATAGAGCCTGTCGCGGTCGCTCGAGTGACAGTTGGGGCAACTATAGGCCTGATGATTGATCGTTTCGAATTCATCGACCCCATAAGCAAAGCCATGTTCGGTCGCCTTGTCGATATAATACCGCGGAAGCGGCACGAAATGCGGAATCCTGCTGCGGCAGATGGGGCAAGAGTGGAATAGAGCCATTGCATTCCTCGTGGGGACCGTACGACGCGCAATCAACGCCACATCAAGATGCGCAGTTCGGGGCCGGGTTTCGATCAGACGACAGTTCAGCGACCCCGGAGACTCACTTACGGCCAGGATCAGTTTTACCTTGTGCACCGATGCTGGTCCGAAGCTGACCTCAAACGGTCAGGGTGATCTTGCCGATATGGCTGCTCGTTTCCATCAGCCTGTGCGCTTCGACGACATCTTCGAAGGCAAAGGTCCTGTGGATGACGGGGGCGACCTTGCCGGCTTCGAGGAGCGGCCAGACCTGGGAGAAAAGGTCGTCGCGGATGGCGCGCTTTTCTTCTGCAGTGCGTGGGCGCATCGTCGAGCCGGTGACAGTGAGGCGCTTGGCCATGATCGGCGCGAGGTTGACCCTTTCAGCGACCGCGCCGCCCAGCAAGGCGATGATCGACAGGCAGCCGTCCCTGGCGAGCGATGCGATATTCTTTTCGAAATAGGCGGCGCCGATCATGTCAAGTACGACATCGACGCCATGGCCACCGGTCTCGGCCTTGATTACTCCGGCGAAATCCTCACTCTTGTAGTTGATCGCCCGCTTCGCTCCGAGCTTTTCGCCGGCCTTGCATTTCTCCGCCGAGCCTGCGGTCGAATAGACCTCGGCGCCGAAGGCGCGGGCGAGCTGGATCGCCG
>NZ_JABEPH010000309.1:0-7519 GCF_013004495.1 Rhizobium sp. SEMIA 4085 | reverse complement strand
CTCGCAACTGATATTAGGAGACTGATTGAAGTCACCCCCGGGGCGGACCTCATTTGCCGAAAACGAATTTTCGACGACGGCAATGTAGCCGCGGAGTTCGACCTTAAGCTTCGCGTCCATGATCATCAGCGCAAGACCCATCACGTTCGCCGCACCGCCCATGTCCTTCTTCATCAACAGCATGGAGGAGGCCGGCTTGATGTCGAGACCGCCGGTATCGAAGCAGACGCCCTTGCCGACAAGCGTAACCTTGCGGTGGCCCTTCTTTCCCCAGCGCAGTTCCAGAAGCCGTGGCGCGTCGACGCTGGCGCGGCCGACGGTGTGGACCAGTGGGAAGTTCTCCTTCAGCAGATCATCGCCGATGGTGACCGACATTTCCGCCTTGTAGTGCTCGGCCAGGCCGCGGAAGGCAGCTTCGAGCTGTTCGGGGCCCATGTCATTGGTCGGTGTGTTGATGAGATCGCGAGCGAGGAACACGCCTGCGAGCTGACGCTTGATATCCGCGCCATCGGCATCGCGCGGGATCATCAGCGTCGCGGCTGCCTGCTTGTCGGAACGATAGCGGTCGAAACGGTAGCTACCGAGACCGAAACCGAGCGACAGGCGGTTTGCCGTCAGCGGTGCGGTTTCGATATGCCAGTCGCCGGCGGGCAGTGAACGGGCAAGCTTGCCGGTGATATAGGGCTGCTCCGATGGATTGGCGCCGAGGCCGAAAAGCGCGCCGCCGAGATGGCCGGCGGCGGTCGGGATCAGCAGCAGCGAGCCGCTTTCCGCCTTGTAGCCTGCCTTCTTCGCCCAATCGAGCGCGATCGGATCGATCGTGCCGGTCTCGATATGCGCCGGCGTGACCGCGAAGATCGGCAATGTGGAACCGCCTTTCGTGTTGAAAGGCGTCGGTCTCTCGATGAACTGATAGGGGGCCATATTTATCCTTCGACGATGTCCGGGAATCGTTTTTTTAACGGTCCGTTAGGGTTAACAGACTATTGCTGGAGTGAAGATTGCGTCAAACCTTTCCCTGTTCCGCTTAGAGGTCAAACGCCAGTTTCTGAATTCAGGAAAGCGCAATGCCTCTCCCCGCCATCCATCCATTCAAGAACCGTATTTTCCAGTGCGTCACCGCAGCGCTGGTGGTCACCGCGCTCGCCGGTTGCTCGACGACCAAGGACAAGATGACGACGGGTTCGGTGCCGAAGCTGACAAAGCCCGTCGAAACCATGGATGCGAACGAGCTTCACGCAATGACGGACCGGGTCGGGCAGGCCTACGAGAAAAATCCCCGCGATCCGGTAAACGGCGTCAACTACGCCAACCTGCTGCGCATGGCCGGGCGCGACGCGCAGGCGCTTGCCGTCATGCAGCAGGTTGCGATTTCCAATCCCAAAGACCGCAATGTCCTGGCTGCCTACGGCAAGGCCCAGGCAGCCGCAGGACAGTTCCAGCAAGCGCTCGACACGATCGGCCGGGCGCAAACCCCGGACCGGCCCGACTGGAAGCTCATTTCTGCCCAGGGCGCGATTTTCGACCAGATGGGTAAGCCCAGCGATGCGCGAGCACGTTATCGCGATGCGCTGGACATCATGCCGAACGAGCCTTCCGTGCTTTCAAATCTCGGCATGTCCTACGTGCTGACAGGCGATCTCAGGACCGCCGAAACCTATCTCAAGCAGGCGGCGAGCCAGCCGGGCGCCGATAGCCGCGTCAGGCAGAACCTCGCCCTTGCTGTCGGCCTGCAGGGACGTTTTTCGGAGGCCGAAGAGATCGCCCGCCGCGAACTCGCGCCGCAGCAGGCAGACGCCAACGTCGCCTATTTGCGTTCAATGCTTTCCCAGCAGAATTCCTGGCAGAAACTCGCGGCGAAGGACAGCGCGCCGGCAAGCAACACCAACTGATCTCCGACTACCGAAGCATCGCGCCGGAGAAGATCAAGCGCAAACCCAGCCCGCCCATGACAAGCCCAGCAGCGCGGTCGATCCAGTGTTTGGCGGCCAAATAGACCTGGCGTGGACGGCGCGCGGAGAAAGCCAGCGCCACGATCGAATACCATCCGGCCTCAATCGCGAAGATTCCGATCGGCAGACCGATCATGACACCTGCGGGTACGGTTTTCGGCAGAAACGCTGCGAATATGCTGGCATAGACGATGATGGTCTTCGGATTGCTGAGCTGCGTCAGCAGCGCCATCGAGAAACTGCGGCCGAGCGACGCCCTGCCCTCGACCGCACCGGACACCTCCAGAGGTGCCTTCGCGCCCTGCCAGATGCGAAACGCGATATAGACGAGATAGGCACCGCCTGCAAACTTCAGCACCAGATAGAGCCACGCGAATTGCGTCAGCAAAGCCGTCAGGCCTGCGAGCGCAAGAATGCCGAACATGACGCCGCCGACACCCATCCCGAGTGCCGCTGCCAGGCCATCAAGGCGCGAGCGGGAAATGGCGATGCGGGAGACGACGACGAAGCTCGGGCCGGGGCTCATCGCTCCGACCATCAGTGCTGCAAAAATGCTGGTGAGGATGGCTGCAGAAGACATGAAGGCTCGCTCCTGATTTCGAAAAACGCCAGGCGAGCGGCGGTCACATCAGCGCTTCCGATGGTCTTCGATCGCGTTCGCCAGTCACGCGAAACTACGGCTAGCTGGTTTCCGCCCCGCCTGCAAGCGGCATCAGAACCTGTCGGCGACCTGGATGCCGGCCGGGCCGAGGATGACGGCGACGAGTACGGGAAGGAAGAACAAAATCATCGGAACGGTCAGCTTCGGCGGCAGGGCAGCCGCCTTCTTTTCAGCCTCGTTCATGCGCTCGTCGCGGCCTTCCTGTGCGAGAACGCGCAGCGCCTGCGCAATCGGCGTGCCGTAACGGTCGGCCTGGATGAGGGCCTGGGTGACAGATCGCACGAGATCGATCTGCGTGCGCGTGCCGAGGTTTTCGAGCGCCTGACGGCGGTCCGGCAGGAAGGAAAGCTCGGCCGTCGTCAGCACCATTTCTTCGGCAAGCGGCGGCGACTGTTCGCCGAGCTCTTCCGACACGCGGCGCATCGCGGCTTCGATCGAGATACCGGACTCGACGCAAATCAGCATCAGGTCGAGCGCATCCGGCCAGGCACGCTTGATCGAATGCTGACGCTTCGACATGCGGTTCGAGATAAAGATGTTCGGCGCATAAAAACCGAGATAGCCCGTGCCGATCATAGCAAGCAGGCGGATAGGAAGAGGCTTGGTTGCGAGATTGCCGAGACCGAAAATCCAAAAGGCAGCGAGGGCAAGGAAAACGAAGGGCAGAAGGAAGCGGGCGACGAGGAAGGTGTTCAGAGCGTTTTCCGAGCGGTAGCCGGCTGCGCGCAGCTTGTTCATCGTGTTTTCGTCGACCAGCGCTTTGCGCAGATTGAAGCGCTCGACGATCTGGCGAACAGAGCGATTGTTTTGGTTGCGAAGCGACGCCTTGTTTCCCGCCTCCGTGTTCATCCGGGCGCGCTCGCGTGCGCGAATCTGATCACGCTCCGTCGAAACAGCGCGCATGCGCTTGTTCAGGTCGCCGCGCTCGAAGAAGGGAACGGCGATCGTGTAGAAGGTCGCAAAGACAGCGATCGCAACAAGAAGCGCGACCAGCATGGCCGGATCGGTCAATCGCGCTGCAAGATCTGCTGACATGACGCTTGCCTCCGGCTAGATGTCGAAATTGACCATGTTGCGCATGACGAAGATGCCGATCGACATCCAGACCGCCGATGCACCCATGATGAAGTGCCCCCGCGGATCGGTGAACAGAACCATCATGTATTGCGGTGACGTGAGGTAGACGAGCGTGGCGACGATAAAGGGCAAAGCGCCGATGATGACGGCGGAAGCCTTGGCCTCCATCGACAGCGCCTTCACCTTGGCCTTCATCTTCTTGCGGTCGCGGAGAACCTTCGAAAGATTGCCGATCGCTTCGGAAAGATTGCCGCCGGCCTGCGACTGAATGGCGATGACGATCGCAAAGAAGCTTACTTCCTGCAGCGGCATGTAGTTGGTCATGCGAGCACAGGCGTCGGGAATACTGAGGCCGACCTGCTGCGATTCCACGACCCGGCGAAATTCGGTTTTCACCGGATCGCGGCCCTCGTTTGCGATAAGGCGGATCGCGTCGTTCAGCGGCAGGCCGGATTTGATCGAACGCACGATGACGTCGAGCGCGTTCGGAAATTCGTCGAGGAACTTGTTCTGGCGGCGCTTTATCAGGAAGCCCAGGATCCATCGTGGCAGGCCGAGGCCGGCAACGACCGGAAGCGCAAGTACGACCAGCATCGGCGCGCCGGCAAGCAGCGCAATCAGCATCAGGAACAGGCCGAAGGCCGCGCTGAACATGTAGAATTTGGCGGGCGTGACCGCAAAGCCCGCCTGGGTCAGGCGGGACTTCAGGGACAATTTCCGTTTTGTGTTTTCCTGCTGGCGCTTTTCGAGGTCCTTGAGATTGTCCTGCACCGACTTGCGGCGTTTCGACATTTCCTGGACACGGTCCCGTGCGGCCTTGACCTTCACCCGGTCGGTCTCGGTTGAAGCGACGCGGTTGACGCGATTGGCGGCTTTCTTCTCGGTCTCCATACGGCTGAAGAGCAGGCCATAGCAAACCGCGCCCGCAGCGACCGCGACCAGCACGATGATGGCGAGCACTATCGGGTCGACACCGAACATCATACTTCCTTCGACTTTGCTTCCATCTCATCCAAGGCGGCGGCCAGGCGCTTTTCCTCGTTGTAGTAGCGCGCGCGATCCCAAAAATTCGGCTTGCCGATACCGGTCGACAAATGACGGCCGATCAGTCGGCCGCCAGCGTCCTCGCCTTCGATCTCGTAGCGCATCAGATCCTGGGTGATGATCACGTCGCCTTCCATGCCGATCACTTCGGTGATCGCCGTGATGCGTCGCGAGCCGTCGCGAAGACGCGCTGCCTGAATGATGACGTCGATCGAGCCGGCGATGATTTCGCGAACGGTCTTTGCCGGAAGACTGTAGCCGCCCATGGCGATCATGGATTCGATACGGCTCAGGCATTCGCGCGGCGAGTTCGAGTGGATCGTTCCCATCGAGCCGTCATGACCGGTATTCATCGCCTGCAGAAGGTCGAAAACCTCCGGTCCGCGCACTTCGCCGACGATGATGCGTTCCGGACGCATGCGAAGGCAGTTCTTGACGAGATCACGCATGGTGATCTCGCCTTCGCCTTCGATGTTCGGCGGGCGGGTTTCGAGCCTGACCACATGCGGCTGCTGCAGCTGCAGTTCCGCCGTATCCTCGCAGGTGATGACGCGCTCGTCTCTGTCGATATAGTTCGTCAGGCAGTTCAGGAGCGTCGTCTTGCCGGAACCGGTACCACCGGAGATCACGACGTTGCAGCGCACCCGGCCAATGATCTGCAAGAGTGTTGCGCCTTCAGGCGTGATCGCGCCGAAGCGGACGAGCTGATCGAGCGTCAGCTTGTCCTTCTTGAATTTACGGATCGTGAGCGCCGGGCCGTCGATGGCGAGCGGCGGGGCGATGACGTTGACACGCGAACCATCGGGAAGACGGGCGTCGCAGATCGGGCTCGATTCATCGACGCGGCGGCCGACCTGGCTGACGATGCGCTGGCAGATCGAGAGAAGCTGGCCGTTGTCGCGGAAGCGAATTTCCGATTCGACCGTCTTGCCGCCGACTTCGATGAAGGTCTTGCCGGCGCCGTTGACCATGATGTCGGCGATGTCGTCGCGCGCGAGCAGCGGTTCCAGCGGGCCGTAGCCGAGAACATCGTTGCAGATGTCTTCGAGCAGCTCTTCCTGCTCGGATATCGACATCGCGAAGTTCTTGATGGTGATGATATCGTTGACGATGTCGCGAATTTCTTCGCGAGCGCTTTCGGCATCGAGCTTGGCAAGCTGGGACAGGTCGATCGTATCGATCAGCGCCGAAAAGACCTGCGCCTTGGTGTCGTAATATTCATCGGTGCGGGCCGGCCGCCGGCGCTGGGGGGACTGCATCGGTGGCGGTGTCACCTGGGGCCGGCCAGGCTCTCTTGCCGGCTCGACCAGCACGGCGGGCGCGGAAGAAGGGGCCGCCGCGGCAGGCGGCGGTGGCGGTGCGCTTACGGCACCGCCCTTTCCGAAGCCTTCATTTCCGCGTTTTCCGAACATACCACAAATCCAATCTACTCGTTTTCGTCACTACTTGGCGCGCTTCAGCAGCCCCATCAGCCCGCCGCGCTTCGCCTTCTTGATGGCCACACGGCCGGTGACGATGTGTGCCAGCTGCGAGAAGGTTTCGGCGGTTGGCGATTTCGGATCTATCTCCGAGATCATCCGACCGCTATTGGCGGCATTGCCAAACAGACCGATATCGAAAGGAATGATCGCGATCGGCTCGATCTCGAGCGGTTCGCAGAAATCGGACGGAGCGATTTCCGGCCGCTTCGGCATGCCGACCTGATTGAGGATCAGATGCGGCATCTTATCGTTCGGGCGCAGCTTGCGCAGGGCATCGAGCATGTTCTTTGCGTTGCGCAGGTTCGCAAGATCGGGAACGGCGCAGATAACGACCTCATCGGCGGCAGCCAGGACCGAGCGCGTCCATTCCGACCAGGCGTGCGGAACATCGAGCACCGTCACCGGCGCACTGCGCTGTAGGACTTCAAGGACCGGCTGAAATGCCTGGCCATCGAAATCGTAGGCCCGATCAAGTAGCGACGGTGCTGCAAGCAGCGACAGGTGTTCGGAACATTTCGTCAGCAATCGGTCGAGAAAGACCTCGTCCAACCGATCGGGAGCGAAGACCGCCTCGGCGATCCCTTGCGTCGGGTCCTGGTCGAAATCGATGTTTGCCGTTCCGTAAGGCAGATCGAGATCGGCGAGGATCGTCTCGGTCGAGAAGAGATTGGAGATGCCGAAAGCGCAATTGTGGGCGATCGTCGAGGCGCCGGCGCCTCCCTTGGATCCGATGAAGGCAATGCTGCGGCCAAGCGGCTCGGAATCCGGGTCGACGAAAATCGACGCCATGGCCATCAGGCCGTCCGGCATCGCGATCGGCTGGACCATGTATTCGGAAATGCCGTGGCGGATCAGCTCGCGGTAAAGCGCGATGTCGTTGTAGTAGCCGATGATAACGACCTTGGTGCTCGGATCGCAGACCGCCGCAAGCGGCGCAAGCTCTGAGAGCAGGCTTGCCGCATTGGCCTTGGTTTCGAGGATGATCAGGTTGGGGGTCGGAGCGCTGGCGAACATGTTCGCAGCAGCCGCAATGCCGCCGCTGGTGATCCGCAGGCTGACCTTCGCCATCCGCCGGTCGTTGCCGCAACGCTCCATCACCCGCTGAAGCGCCTCACTTTCGCAGAAAGCATGCACGGAAATACGCGGCAGCGGCCGCATATTTTCCAGCTCGCCCATGCGAACGGCGTCTTCCGCATGCTGGAGCTCCGTCGTGTTCTTGATCTCGTATTCGATCGGGCTCATCGGCTGGATCCGCTCCTCATTAGAAGGTGCCTGAATTGTCGTGTTCAAGGACGGTCCTGTAT
>NZ_JABEPH010000308.1:0-7527 GCF_013004495.1 Rhizobium sp. SEMIA 4085 | reverse complement strand
GGCTTGGATATTGAGGCATAAGCCAACATATCCGAGTATCAGTTCTCCCTCCGGAGCCGTTCCCAATTGGCGATTTCGTTCGCCGCAATAGCCCACGACAGTACCCTCCGCGCCGCGCTCTCGCAGGGTGCTCGCAAATGCTGTCCGACCGCACTCGCAACCCGCCTATGTGAGTTCTTCAGCGTTATGCTTGATCGCGATCCTGTTCGGGAACGACGCCGCAATTTGATCGATGGCCGTGACCACATCGATGAGCGGAATCCGGCAAAATTGGATCGCAGTCCGGCCTTCGGTGAGCATACGGTTCCTCGTAGGGCGGGGCGGTCAGTAGGTCACTGTTGGTAGGTCCTGCCGGGTCTCGATCGAGAAAGCTTCAAGAGTCATGGCAGCTACGCGAAGAGGCGCTCGTGGAAGATCTATCGGTGCGTTATCAACGGTGTAAATGAGAGTGAAGTACGAACCAGGTCGAACGGCATCGTGTCGCGGACCCGACAAATCGACAGTGGTCGCGGCGACGAGCGTCTTCTTAGAAAAGCGGGCAGGTGCAGGCGCTTGAACGGCATTTGGCAGCCAAGAAGCCCTCGCTGGTGGATAAACAAAAAAAGAGCGCGATCTGGGAAACCAGACCGCGCCAATCCGCACTGGTGTGCGGCAGTTGCCCTGGGAGGCATTATTCGGCTGGCTGGGCGAACGTCGCTTTGGTCTCAATCGGCGCTTCGCCTGCAAGCGCGGCGCAAAGTTGCGCCTGGTGGAGCTCGCCTTCCCACTTCGCCACGACCAGCGTCGCGACCGCATTACCGACAATATTGGTAATTGCGCGGCATTCGGACATGAAGCGGTCGATGCCGAGGATCAGCGCCATGCCGGCGACCGGCACGGACGGAACGACGGAGAGCGTCGCAGCGAGCGTGATGAAGCCTGCGCCGGTGATGCCGGCAGCACCCTTTGAACTCAGCATGGCGACGAGCAAGAGCAGGATCTGATTCCCGTAGGAAAGCGGCGTGTCGGTCGCCTGGGCGATGAAGAGCGCCGCCAGCGTCATATAGATGTTGGTGCCGTCGAGGTTGAAGGAATAGCCGGTCGGAATGACGAGGCCGACGACCGAACGCTTGCAGCCAGCCTTCTCCATCTTGTTCATGAGGCCCGGCAGTGCGGCTTCCGAGGACGAAGTGCCGAGAACGAGGAGCAGCTCCTCCTTGATGTAGCGGATGAGCGCCACGATCGAGAAGCCGTTGTAGCGCGCCACGGCGCCGAGTACGACGAAGATGAACAGGAACGAGGTGAGATAGAAGGTGCCGATCAGCATGGCGAGGTTGGCGATCGAGGCGACGCCGTATTTGCCGATGGTGAAGGCCATGGCGCCGAAGGCACCGATCGGAGCAGCCTTCATCAGGATCGCCACCAGCCGGAAGATCGGCAGCGTCAGCGCCTGCAGGAAATCGACAACCGGCTCGGCCTTCTTGCCGACGATGGCGAGCGAGATGCCGAAGAGCACCGAGATGAACAGCACCTGCAGGATGTCGCCCTCGGCAAAGGCGCCGATCAGCGTCGTCGGAATGACGTTCATCAGGAAGCCAGCGATCGACTGCTCATGCGCCTTTTCCGCATAGGTGCTGATTGTCTTGGCATCGAGTGAGGCCGGGTCGATATGCATCCCCGCACCCGGCTGGACGACATTGGCGACGATGAGGCCGATGACGAGCGCGAGGCTGGAGAAGGTCAGGAAGTAGATCATCGCCTTGCCGGCGACGCGGCCGACCTTGGCGAGATCGGTCATGCCGGCAATGCCGGTCGCGACCGTCAGGAAGATGACCGGCGCGATGATCATCTTGACGAGCTTGATGAAGGCGTCGCCGAGCGGCTTCAGCTGAGTGCCGAGCTCAGGATAGAAATGTCCGAGCAGGATACCCGCGGCGATCGCCGCCAGGACCTGGACATAGAGATGGCGGTAAAAGGGTGTCTTGCCGCAGACCTCCGCAGAATGTTCGATGATCATGATATCCTCCACGTGGGGCGCCCAGTCTGGCAACGCGCCGGGCCTCCCAGGCCGCCGTCCGAAGATCGACAGCCGCTGCTGCCTTGTAGAGATATCAAGCAATCAATGTGCCAACTGACCACGGTTCGCACAGCGGGTTGTAATAGCTGCGCTTTTCCTTCGAACGCTGGTGGCGTGCAACGCAAATCTGTCCGGATCCGCACAGATCGACTGTCGCTATACTGTCATGTTCAAACAACCTCCGGCCATGGACGGCCTTCTGAAGCAGCTCGCCAAAGGCCTCACGGCGCAACCGCAACTGATAAGACGTGCGCCGCTGCTTGCGCGATAGCCATAGGCCGGCGTCCGACATCCACTTGTAAAGCGTCTCGCGCGAAACCGTTCCAGCCGCCGGCGTTGGCGTGGGGGTGATGGCCCCAGATCGCATCCGTTCAAGGTCGGAGGAGATCGAAACTCATAGTAGATGAGGATCGCTTCGGCTTCGGACGGGCGGTCGACGACCAAGCGCCCCTTCAAATCGGTTACCTATGAGGCTATCTGCCATTACTGGTTGAAGGAAATCAACGCATCGAAGACGTCAGCCGGAAGCGACCAGTGGGATTTTGGCTGACTGGGCCGTTGCGCCGGTCGCATTCCAAGTCATCATCATCGCAAATCGAAGGCGATTTCTGTGTCAGGATTCATGCCGCTGAACAAATCGATCCTGCTCGGAGAATTTTCTTCCGAATGTACAAGGGCCATCGGTATAGCGGCTGAGGACAGCGCACTAAGCGATGCAATCGCTCGGATAGTTGAATGGCTTCAAAACGATGAGCTCGAAATTTCCGGAGTTTATGACCAACGGCTGAACGAGATGCCTTGCGATATCGGACCTACCTGAAACTGAAAGAATTGAAGGAAGAAGAAGGCGACCTGATCGTTGCCTTCCTTAACTCGCTGACCGGAAAGGTACCGGAGGTCGCCTATCCCGTCTTGCCTGCCGAAACGGCGGCAACACCTCAAAATAAACCGCCCGAGGTGGCTACGGAAGCTCGCAATCAACATTGATTGCGATCTTCACTGGAGACGAGATATCGCGAGCTCACCCAAAACGTTTTGCTGATCGGCGCGGGCGTTACCTACCGTTCTAGTCCGATGGAGTTTTCTGGAGCCTGGTCGAGGAGGTGCAATCCCCAAGTAAGAACTGCTTATTTCGAAGCTGCGGCCGCGGCTCGGTTTACCCCCTAGCAGATGAGAGGGCGCGCAGTCGCTATCGCGACGATACGTAGGCCTGGCGCGCGTCAGCGCTTGGGCAACACTCGGGTGGGTGACCTGAGCAATCGACAAGAAGCGCTCAACTTGATGAAGTCGAGGAAGCCGCTGTTCTTCATCTCTGTCATTCGGCGGCCTCACGACTTTGAGCGCGTGGTGAAAAAAGCATCCCGCCAACCCATTTGTAACCGGGGCTCTTTAGCCTCCGGAAGTACATGGCTGGATCTCGGTTGTATTTCTCGACGTCCTTTGCGTTTCCGAGAAGACGAATAAATGGCCTCACGATCGGAACGTTCTGGCGCTGCAGCGGCGAAAGACGCGCCGGCAACTGCGCCGGCATCTTGGATTGTTGAAGGATTATTGGACCGGCATCCGCCTTTTGACGGGCGCGCTCCAGTGCGTCCTTGCCGCCAAAGGAAGAGGGCTGTCAAGCGAGGCTGCGGCGGGCGGAGATCCGAAAAACACGTGCTCGTCCGTTAGCATTCTGATGTTCTGATACTTGATCCGTGCGGCAGCCAAGAAACGTCGGTCGCCGAGGTCTCGTTCGACATAATCGGTCTGGCCAAACGAGTAAAACTTCGTCGTGAGGTAGTGAACGAACCTGTAGACTGTCTCTTGGTCGTATGGCAGGCCAGCTTTGATCTTTGCTGCAGCCTCATCAATGGATTGAGCGGTGGATGCCAGTCCGTCGGACGCGTAGAACGCCTCACCGCATGCGACAACGGGTTTCCCGAAAGCGAGCGAGAGGAGGCCAACCCCAGAGTTCAGCAGCATGACTGAATGAGACAGATCAATTAGGTCGTGCACGTGGGCGTCATCGGGCGCGAACACCACGCCCGGAATCTTCGGGCGGTTCAGCTCCGCAGGGTGTTTCTTTACGACAACCGCCCATTGGGAAGGGTCGAGTTTTGCGGCCACCTCTGCCACCCATTTATAAAAATTCTCATATGGCCCGACTTCAGCCCCAAAGTATCTCGTCACCGTGTCGGTTGGGCGCTGCAGCGGCACGAACAGGACCCTTCGGTCCCGATGCCAAACGCATGCCGCCAATGCTCGGCAGACTTGGGGGCGCCGTTCTTCTCCAGGGTCTCGGCATTCGTTTTCAGCGACCGGATGTAGGAAATGACCTCTTCCCGCTCATCACTTGGCAGCGGAGAATCCCAGTTCTGAGGTAGCTGGAACTGTCGGCATTAAACCCGTTTGGATCGAAGAACCAAGAATGAGGCAGCGCGCCTCTGTCATGGACCCAATAGTGTATGTTGGCGCTACGCACTGCGTTGTAGAGGCTGAGCCTGTGTTCGTTTCCGTACGGATTTAGGAAGAAGACGTGGTTAAATTCCTCTGCCTCGATCGCATCCAGCAACGCATGTTCATCCGCGAAAACCGTCTCGTCGATGACTGAATATTGGCCGAGAAGGGGGAGGGCTTGTCGCAGCGTTTCCAGCGCCGTGGACGCGGGTCGGCATAGGACCAGGGTTTTTCGGAAGACAGCACGATCCGGAAGGGCATTCAACTGCTTTCCGGATTTGTCAAAATCCTTCATCATCTCGCCAAGGAGGGTGAAGTTCCGTTCCGTCTGCTTATAGCTAACGTTGCTGGCGGCTTGGTTGACGCTATTCACTGCGCGGCGAGGATGCCAGAGGTGAACCATGTAGATGCCACGGAATGCCACCTCATACGAGTAGAGCGAGAGATAGGCACGAAACCCGATGTAGTCGTGCATCTGGGAAAGACGGGGCTCGTCCCGCCGATTGATAGGTAGTGCAGCCGGTTCACGACGATGGTGGACCCTGAATGGGCCCTAAACCAGGTGACTTGCTTTTTCGCAGCGCTGGATGTGGTAGTGGAAAAGGGAATCTGAGTAGAACGGTTCATTTGCCGCATGTATTCGGTGGTATTCTTCCACGCCCTCGACCGTTAGGAAGGCTATCGGGATAGCGAAAAAATCGTACGCGTTGACGTCGATCCTCCTGGCGCGAGCTTCTTTATGTATCTTCTCGTACATGTTCGGGCTGGCAAGGTCAAAGGCAATCAACATCGTTGAACATGATCACCGGAGATGTAGCATTTTGGGCGCCGACGTTTCGAGCAATACCAGCGCTGAACGGCTCGGCTTCTGAGTCAATGCGCACGTGTTTCGCGTGCTCGAATTGGTCTGTGAGGAACGACAATTCGGCGGCCCGCCTAGTGGGCTGCCGTAGTCAACGACGACGACCTCAAAGCGGTCGGATGGGGCGTTCCGGACGAGCTGTTCCAGCCTTGGCAGCCCTTCAAATAGCGTTTCATTCAAGCGCACTGGCACGATGATTGAAATTTTCATGTCCGCAAACCCGTTCCGTAAAATATGACAACCCGGCCGAGTCTCGAAAGTGCGTTGACTGCCCTACCTCGCATGATGCAGGAATTCCCCAACCGTTCGGGGAGTATTCTTATTGCATTTGCTTCATCCGTTCGCTGCGGCATGACGAGGTGTTAAGCGGAAAAACTGCATTTAGTCCTGCTTAGACGCAGGAAAACGAGCATGGTGGCGCCCGAAGGCATCGACGCAGCTTGACGCGGTTTTTTTTGGAGAATCTCCGCTAAGTGCATCATGCCGGTTATGCAGGGTAGGGGATCACATTCTCGCAAATGAGCTATGAACACTTCGGCCGGCGTTTTGTAGCCCGAGCACCTTCCTGGCAGCGAATTCGGCTGATGGGCGAGGTCGACAAGCTGTCGCTGGGTGATAGTGGAGGTCCGTATCGCCAGGCAGGAAGCGACGGATACGCTGGTTAGTGTCCTCGACCGCACCTTTTTGCCAGGGTGAGTTTGGGTCGCAGAACCAGCTCTTAAGCACCGATGCCATCTTCCAGAGGCCTGAACCCGGCGCACTCGGTCCCGCGGCCGAAGGTAAGCTTCGGCGGGCAAAAGACGGCAGAGATGATATGCATTGATGATCTGTCCATGATCGGGCAGGCGGAGACCTTCGTATCGCAGTCCTGACCGGCCATCTTGAGGGCCGTCATACGGTACTTCTCGACGGCTGCGTCCAGAAAGCTGGGCTGCCCCTGATTTGCGGCCCATTCGGCGACAATCCGATCTTCGCGGCTCTTCGGACGCTCAGGTCGTTGGAGGGATCGAGAGAATGAGAAAGCAAGTTGGCGCATCAGCCGGTGAGGTGAAGTCAGCATTAACTGTGTATTACAGTTGACAACCTATGCAATCTGCGTACTGTACTACACATGATTGAAGTCCGCCTGACAGTCACTTTTTCCCGATGGCTGGAAGATCTGAAAGACCGGCGCGCGCGTGACAGAGTTCTCGCCAGATTGCGTCGTTTCGAATTAGAAAACTTCGGAGATGTAAAGCCCGTGGGGAGCGGGGTAAGCGAGGCACGAATAGATTATGGGCCGGGTTATCGGCTGTATTTTGTGAGACAGGCTGATGTTATCGTGGTGATGCTGTGCGGTGGCGACAAAGCAAGACAGAAACGTGACATTGCGACGGCGAAGGCCATGGCGAAGGAGCTATAAGATGGCATTGGAAACAACGCGCTTCGATATTCAGAACTACATCAAAACCCACGAGGATCAGACTGGCTATCTCGACGCTGTTCTAGAGGATGGAGACCCTGCTCTTATTGCAGCGGCCATCGGCGATATTGCCCGCGCACGCGGCGCATCACAATTCGCGAAAGACAGCGGGCTCAGTCGTGAAACCATCTACAAGGTTTTTCGCCCAGGGGGAAATCCGACGCTCGATACGATCGCCAAAGCGGTGAAAGTGCTTGGCCTGCGGCTGTCGCTGGCACCGGCATCTAACTCCACCAAAGGCCCGATCTGACAAGTTGGATGTTTGGCGGCCGATGTGCGTCATCCTTGTGGACCGTTTCCAATCTCGTAGATCGCCCGCATATCCTGCATCGCGCAAACACCTTTGTAGGATGCGAATGGCGCAGCGTGCTGTCATGCGCCGTAAAGACTCCGACCGCTCATGGCTCGTCCCACATTGGGTCGTATGATGGTGTGACCTCCTCTTGGCGCCGAGCCCGTCTTCCAAAGCCCGAAAGCCGGCAAACTCGGTGCCTCGATCAAAGGTAAAACTGCGGCGTGCAGAGGACAGCAAGGGTGAGAAGGCCGTAATGATCTTGTCCATGATCGGACGCGAGTGCCGACTGCGGTTCTTGATCATTACGGTGTAGCGGCTCACGCGTTCAACAAGCGACGTCACATTGTAATGGCCGAGTTTGCGATCGAAGGTCAGCAGGGCGCCTTCCCAATGCCAGGGCGGCGACCGATTAA
>NZ_JABEPH010000307.1:0-7534 GCF_013004495.1 Rhizobium sp. SEMIA 4085 | reverse complement strand
CGCGCACTGCCCCAGAAAACCTGCAGACGCTGATCCTCGAACATACGGTCGCGGACATGCCCCATCTCATTACCGAGCTGGAGCGGTTGCGTGCGGCGCTCGGCCCCGAGACAGTTGCCATGATGCAGAAGCATGAGGCGCAGGGCACCTACGACCATCCGGAATATCTCGCAGCCATCACTATTTTGAACTACCGGCACGTCTGCCGGTTGCCGGAATGGCCGGCGCCGGTGCGCCGGTCGCTCAACGACTGGAACTTGGGGCCATATAGCACGATGCAGGGGCCGAACGAATTCCTCTATATCGGCAACCTCAAGGATTGGAACCGTATTCCCGACCTGCCGCGCATCACCGTGCCGACACTGATCACCACGGGCGAGCACGACGAACTGACCCCGGCCTGCGCACTGAAGATGAAGCTCGCCATTTCGAATGCCGAACTCAAGGTCCTTGCCAATGCCAGCCACATGCCCTTTTACGAAAACCCCGCAGACTACTATCCAGCGCTGATCGATTTCTTGTCACGACACAGGCGGAACTGATGCAAAGAATGGCGACCGACATCCGAACAATACGGAGGCGCTGGCATCGCCATGCATCGCTATAGGTTCGTTCTCACCCGACCCTTGCAATTTTTGCCCGTCATTTTCGGCATCAGCGTCATCACCTTCATTCTGGTGCGGCTGATCCCCGGCGATCCGGCACGCAACTTGCTCGGCTCGCGCGCCACGCCGACGGCGATCGCCAATATCCGTGCCCAGTACGGCCTCGATCAGCCTATGTGGCTACAATATTTGTATTTTCTGAAAAACCTCGCCGATGGCGAGATGGGCAAATCGATTCTCTACAAGATCGACGTGCTGAGACTGATCGTCACCCGCATCGAGCCGACTGTTGCGCTCGTCGCCTCCAGCGTCATTCTGTCGATACTGATCGCCATGCCGATGGCCGCGATTGCCGCGCGCAATGCCGGCAAGGCACCCGATCATGCGGTGCGTATCGTCTCTACCTTCGGCATCGGATTCCCGCCCTTTTGGCTCGGGCTGATGCTCATCATCCTCTTCAGCGTCGAGCTCGGCCTGCTGCCGGTCTCAGGCTATGGCGCAACAATCGGCGACAAGCTGGCGCATCTTATCCTGCCCAGCTTAACCGTGGCGCTGTCGCTCTCGACCGTTCTGACGCGCAGCCTCAGGGCGGCGATGATCGAATCTCTTAAATCCGACGTGGCGACGGCAGCGCGCGCCCGCGGTATGCCCGAACACATCGTCTTCTGGCGCCATGTCGTACCGAATTCGCTGGTGCCGACCGTCAATCTTCTCGCGGTCAATATTGGCTGGCTCATCGGTGGCTCCGTCGTCGTCGAGAGCGTCTTTGCGATTCCCGGCATGGGACAGCTTCTCGTGCGCGCCATCTTCTCGCGCGACTATATGGTGGTCCAGGGCGTTGCCATGGTTTTCGCCTGCGCCACCGTGCTCGTCAATTTCGTCGCCGATATCGTCACCGTTGCGATCGATCCGAGGGTAAGGCTATGAGCGTCGATACCCTCTCTTCAGGCTCCGCCGGCTGGCGGACGATCTTCAGCAAACACTTGATGCTTGTGACCGGCGCCGGCATTTTGCTGTTCTTCGTCCTGCTGGCGACAAGCGCGCCGGTTCTGGCACCCTATGACCCAATCCTTCAGAACGGCGACGCCCGCCTGCAGGCGCCTTCGCTTCTGCATCCGTTCGGTACGGATAATTTCGGTCGCGACGTGCTTTCCCGCGTCATCTGGGGCACACGGATCGACCTGCAGATCGCGCTGATCGGCGTCGCTTTCCCCTTTCTCATCGGCACCGCGGTTGGCACCATCGCCGGCTTTTTCGGTGGCATCGTCGATGCGCTGTTCATGCGGCTCGTGGATATCATCCTCGCCTTTCCCTTCCTGGTGTTGATGCTATCGATCATCGCCATCCTCGGACCGGGGCTCGGCAGCTTTTACATCGCCATGGCACTGGTCGGCTGGGTTTCCTATGCCAGGCTGATCCGGGCGCAGATGCTGGTGCTCAAGAACAGCGACTATGCGGTGGCCGCCGTCAGCCTCGGTTTTTCGCGGATGCGCATCATGTTCCGACACCTGCTGCCGAATGCGATTGCCGGCTCGATCGTCTTTGCGATGTCGGATGCGGTGTTGGTGCTGCTCAGCGGGGCGGCCGTCAGCTATCTCGGCCTCGGTGTGCAGCCGCCGCTCGCCGAATGGGGTGTTATGGTGGCGGAGGGCCAGAGTTTTATCACCACGGCCTGGTGGATCACCCTGTTTCCCGGGCTTTCCATCGTCTGCCTCGCTTTCGGCTTCAGCATGCTCGGCGATGCGCTCGGCGAACGGCTCGGAGTAGGCGAATGAGCGCATCCGTTCTTTCCGTCCGCGACCTGACCGTCAAGGCGCATCTCGACAGCGGGGTCCGCGTTCTGCTCGATGCGGTGTCGCTGGATCTCGCAAAAGGCGAAATTCTGGGTCTCGTCGGCGAAAGCGGCTCCGGCAAGAGCCTGTTCTGCCGCTCGCTCGTCCGCCTCCTGCCCTCCTCGCGACTAACGATCGAGACAGGCATCGTGCTTCTGGAGGGCCGTGATCTCACCGCCGTCACCGATGCTGAGATGTTGAGCGTACGCGGCCGTGAAATTGGCATGATCTTCCAGAACCCCACCAGCCATCTCGACCCGGTCATGCGCATAGGCGACCAGATCGCTGAAGGCATCCGCTATCATCAGGACCTCAATGCGCGCGATGCGCGCGCGGCCGCCGTCGAGATCCTGGCGCAGGTCGGCTTTCCGGATCCCGTTCGGCACTTTGACAGCTATCCGCACGAATTTTCGGGCGGCATGCGCCAGCGCGCGATGATCGGCGTGGCGCTTTCCTGCAATCCGAAAATCCTGATCGCCGACGAGCCGACGACGGCACTCGACGTCACCATCCAGGCACAAATTCTCAACCTTCTGATGGATCTGCGCGACAAGCGCGGGCTGTCCATCATTCTCATTACCCACGATCTCGGCATCGTGGCACAGACGTGCGACCGTATCGCCGTTATGCGTAATGGCAGGTTGCTGGAGGAAGGCCCGAAGCGGGCGATCCTCTCCCACCCGAAAGACCCCTACACGATCAATCTGATCCACAGCCATCCGTCCATGCCAGAGATTGGCGTCTCCGCCGGGAGCGAGACGGTGCGCTCAACAGGAGCGTTGAAGCCGCTTCTTGAGGTCGACGACTTGCACGTGCGATTTCCGTCCGTCGGCAGGCTCTTCAAAGGAGCTGCCGGCAAGGCCGTCAGCGCAGTTTCCGGCGTCAGCCTGATAATCATGCCGGGCGAGACGGTCGGGATCGTCGGCGAATCCGGAAGCGGCAAAAGCACGCTTGCCCGCGCCGTCCTCGGCCTGACGCCGATCTCTTCCGGCCATGTCAGTTTCGACGGCATTGACCTTGCCCAGCAGAGGAGAGCGGGACTGGCTAAGCTGCGGCGGGAGACGGCGATGGTCTTCCAAGACCCATTCAACGCCCTGAACCCGCGGTTGACGATCGGCCAGACGCTGGCTGAGGTGCTGACGGTGCAGGCCACGGTCGCCAAACTCGACATTCCGGCACGCATCGGCGAATTGCTCGACCTCGTCGGGCTCGACCGCGAATTCGCACACCGAAAGCCGCGCAGCATGAGCGGCGGCCAATGCCAACGGGCCGGAATTGCGCGGGCACTGGCTGTAAATCCGAAGATGATCGTTGCCGATGAATGCGTGGCGGCGCTGGACGTGACCATTCAGGCGCAGATCATCGGCCTGTTCCGGGATCTGGCGGCCAAGATGGACCTGACGTTGATCTTCATTGCCCATGACCTGGCGACGGTGCGCCGTCTCTGCACACGCACCGTCGTCATGTACCGCGGCGAGGTGGTCGAGGAGGGGCCGTCCGAAGAGGTTTTTTCGCGGCCGAAGCATGCCTATACCGCCGCGCTGATCGCGGCGATCCCAGATATCGATCCGGATAAGCCCCGGCTCAAAGGCGTCGAACCGAAGCCGGGCGAACCGATCCAAACCATCAAACGCATGCCATAACAACGAAGGGAACGACATCATGACAATCAGGTGGAAATCTATCGGGCTTGCCGCCTTCGCCGCTACCCTCACCATTAGCGCCAGCTATGCGCAAGCGGCCGGCGTTCTGACGATCGGCCGCCGCGAGGATTCGACGACATTCGACCCGATCAAGACGGCGCAGAACATCGACAACTGGGTTTTCTCGAACGTCTATGACGTTCTGGTGCGGGTCGACAAGACCGGCACCAAGCTGGAGCCTGGCCTTGCCGAAAGCTGGACGACCTCGGATGACGGCCTGACCTATACGTTCAAGATCCGCGATGCAAGGTTCTCCGACGGAACGCCGCTGACGGCCGAAGATGCCGTCTTCAGCCTCCTGCGCATTCGAGACGACGAAGGCTCGCTCTGGAGCGATTCCTACAAGGTGATCGACACTGCGGTCGCAACCGATCCGCGCACGCTGACCATCAAGCTGAAGAACCCCTCCGCGCCATTCCTCTCAACGCTCGCGCTTCCGAACGCCTCGGTCATCTCCAAGGCGGGCATGGAATCCCTGGGCGCTGACGCTTATGCCGAAAGGCCGATCGCTTCCGGCGCTTTCATCCTCGAGGAATGTCGACGCGGCTACCGCATCATTCTCAAGAAAAACCCGAACTTCTGGCAGGCGGATCGGGTGAAGCTTGACGGTGTCGAGTGGATCTCGGTTCCTGACGACAATACCCGCATGTTGAACGTTGAGGCGGGGGAACTGGATGCGGCGATTTTCGTGCCTTTCTCGCGCGTCGAGGAACTGAAGAAGGATCCGAACCTCAACGTGCTCACCGATCCCTCGACCCGCGAGGACCATCTTCTGATCAACCACGCCCATGGCGATCTGGGGAAGAGGGAAGTGCGCCAGGCGCTCGACATGGCGATCGATAAGAGGGCGATCGTTGATGCCGTCACGTTCGGACAGGGTACGATCGCCAATTCCTACATTCCGAGGGGCGCGCTCTATCACTATGCCGACAACCTGCAGCGGCCCTACGATCCGGAAAAGGCCAAGCAAATGCTGGCGGATGCCGGCGTCTCCAACCTGACGCTCACTTATCTGCTGCGTGCCGGCGACGAAGTGGATGAGCAGACGGCCGTGTTGATCCAGCAGCAGCTCGCCAAGGCCGGCATTACCGCCAATCTTCAGAAGGTCGATCCCAGCCAGGAATGGGATATGACTGTCAACGGCGACTACGACATTTCGGTCAACTACTGGACCAACGACATTCTCGACCCGGACCAAAAGACGACCTTCGTTCTCGGTCACGACTCCAACAACAACTACATGACCAACTATAAAAGTGATGCGGTGAAGGGACTCGTCGCCAAGGCGCGTCAGGAACTTGATCCGGCCAAGCGCGCGCAGATGTATTTCGATCTGCAGAAAATGGCCAAGCAGGACGTGAACTGGATCGACCTCTATTACAGCCCCTACATCAACGTAGCGCGAAAGAACGTTGAGAATTTTTACCAGAACCCGCTCGGCCGGTTCTTCCTGGAAGACACTGTGAAGAACCAGTAGTTGTTGTGTTCAAACCTTGCGGCTAGGGGTCGCGCGTGCCTGCGCGACCCCTGGCCCCTTACGTGACATCAAAGCGCGCGAGCATCTTCTTGAGCTGCAGGTTCTGTGCATGAAGCCGTTCTGCCAGTAGTCTCTTGAGCCGCTTGTTTTCTGCATCAAGTGTAGTTACCTCCTCGAGGGAAACCGTATCCCGAGCCGTTACGGCCTCCACGCTTCGGGGCTTGTTCCTTCTCATCGCAACATGCGCGGTCGCGCGGAGGGGACCGCGCTTAACAGGCTCTCGAGGCGTTTTACCTGATGTTTTCTTGGGCTGAAACACCGGCGGGCTCTCCTGCACCGGTTCAACAGCTTCGGCAGTCGCAACAGTGGTCTCATTTCGCTTCGGCAGGCCGACCTTTGCGCCGTCACCTAATGATGTCGATGCCCCCGCAAGGCTGGCCTCGCCTGCGTGTCCGCCAGCTGAGGCCGAGTTCATCGCATCAGGCGCTACGCCTTCTCCGCCCTCGTCAGGCCTACCAGGTGTTGCATTTGATTTGAACAGATGCGGTGCCTTATCTTCCGCTTCACGAACCAAAGCCTTGAGATCGGTGTCACCCCAAATTGAGTTCGTTCGCGCCTTCGTCTGTCGTCGACCTGACTTGAATTCAACAACGAATTTCCGTTGTGGCGTTTTCATATGGCTTCAACCTTGAGCAAATCGCTAAATAGCAGGCGCCGAGCAGCGCGACTGCGTTCCTGTTGGAACCCATATATTGCCTTGCTGCGCGCTTCAACTGGCCAGTGTCGGAGAGAACGACGATTACTTCGCGCCAACAATCCCGTCGCAACGGTCATTTGAGCAGGAGCCATTCGCTCCAGCCCTCCTCAACGGAGAGACTGGATGCGCCGAGCCTCTGGAGCCGAAGATCAGGCGGCCGATCGAGCAGATGACCGCCTGGACGGTGTTCCTAGATCAATCCAGCCCGAGCCTCTTGCGCAGCTCGACATTTTCCGAGCGCAATTTTTCCGCCAGGAGCTTGCGAAGCTTTTGGTTCTCTTTTTCGAGCTGGACTAGATCTGCCAACTCATCGCCGGCAGGAACAGGCTTCTCGTTTCTTTGAACTACGGGCGTCGCGGTCCGTTTCCAGTTATAGTAGGTTTGCTCCGATATGCCGGCACTCTTGATCGCATCCTTGAGAGTGCTCTTGCCTTCGGTGATTGCCTTTTCGATCAGCTTGAGCTTGCCGGTTTTTTCCTGTTCGCTGTACGTCCTGGGCTTGGCCACCTGTGACTTTGCGGCACTTGCCTTTGCCGCAGCTCGCGCCGGTTCGACGGTCGTCTTCTGACGCTGTGGTGGCTTCTGCTTCTTGGCAGAAGGTGCTTTTGCCTCTGCATCCGTCGCCTCAACTGCAGCAACCGGTCCTGGTGTGTTCTCGTTAGCCATCATTACTTCCTCTCTATTCGATCGCCTGTTTTCTGCTGAGTGAACTCCAGAGTCAACACTACCGCCAGCCTCCTCATTAGCAGTCGTTGAAGATGGGGAGATTTTCTGCGGCGATCGCTGTGCGCCTGGCGCTTAAACGTCTCTCTGTCCTGAAGAACGCGCGTGCTTTTGATTAGGGTATATCGCCCATTGCCGACGTCGACTCCTGAATGAGGGTGACCTCGAAGTTCTGACAAACGTGTTGCGTGCGCCCTTGACCGATCATTGGTTGGGGCCTGGCGAGGCGGCCGACATGGGTGAAAGCGGGCGATTATACACATCGCCGAGGCCACGAGACTCCTGAGCGACTCGTATGCGGTGTACTGAGTGAAAAAAAGAAAGAGAGGTGAGACGGCGAGGAATGTGCGGTGTGAAGAGAAGAGGAGAGATAGAAGAGGAGGGAAGAGAGAGTGGAAGGGAGAAGTGAGGAGAGGGGAGGAGTAGGTGAGTGGGAA
>NZ_JABEPH010000306.1:0-7586 GCF_013004495.1 Rhizobium sp. SEMIA 4085 | reverse complement strand
ACATTCCTCTGACGTTACGACCTCATCAACGTCCGCATCCGCCGACGTGGATCGCCACCAACCGACCTGAATCAGCCCGCTGGGCCGCTGCGAACGGCGCGAATATCGCGTGCGTCGGACCTTCCTCTTCCGTCCGCAAAATTACTGATGCCTTCCGCGCCCATCGAGAGCACGACACGAGCGCAGACGATCAAGCGCCATTTCGTGGATTGCTCCGCATGGTCGTGATTGGACGTTCTGACCTGCATGCCTGTTCGCTCGCAGCGTCTGCCTACGAACATTGGCTTAGGAGCTTTAAATTCCTTTATGAGCTCAACGAACTCCCGACTCCCCCAAACCTGCCGCTGACCTTTGACGAGGCGGTCGAGAGTGAATTATGCGTGGCAGGAACGGCGGCTTCGGTGCGACAAACTCTTCTTGATCAGCTGGAAGAGGCAGGCGCCAACTATCTTCTTTGTCAACTTGCGTTTGGGAGTCTGCCGCTGGACGCTTCCCTATACACCGCAGCCACCATTCAATCCGAAATTATGGCTCAACTCGGCTGACGACAAAATTCGCGGTTCGGTGAGCCTATCATTGCGGCAGCGCTTCTCGACACTCCCCGCAAAGTTGCGGGGACTACCGAAAAACGCTCAGGATTATCCTGCAGGCCGGGTCGGCAAATGGCGCCCATGATAGACTGGACCGATTTGGCGTGAAATAAGGGCTCTTGCGGGGTGCGTCGTACCTCTCGTCGTACCAATCTAGTTACCGAAACCGAGGAATTCACTCGATACGCGCCGCTGGTGTTTTGTGAGGGCGGCGTAAAGGGTGCAAAATCTAAGCGTACAACTATGCGCCGCGAAATTTTGTGGTAATTCTCCTTAAAGCCATTCTTGTGGCGGTCGCGGTGACGCTCGCAATTGCTGCTGGCGGCTCAGCGTTTGCTGATGAAACGCCACAAGCGTGCGCAATGATTGCGGATTCCCTGCAGAGACTCACATGCTTCGATAAGCTGGTTCCAAAGGCGCAAGATTCCTCGACGCCAGGTGCGTCGAGTGCGAATGGTGCAGCAGCAACGACTTCGGAGCCGGCCAAAACAGACGTAGCCAAATGGGAGGTGACGGAGGACAAGTCGTCGTTTGACGATAGCTCTACCGTTGCTGGGGGTCTCCTCCCTACGAAGGTTTCATATACAGGCGTTGGCGATGGCGAAGCTTTGCTTATTTTGCGTTGCTCGGAAAACAGGACAACGGTCGTCTTCAGTGCCAATATGTTTATGACAGACGACACTGTTCGCGTGACGACCAGAATCGGTGATGAGCCTGCCGCATCGAGCCTTTGGACAAGGTCGACGAACTACAAGGCGGTGGGACTCTGGGACGGATCCAAAGCGATTCCGTTTATCAAGAAGCTCCGCAACAATGATAAGTTTGCCGTTCGAATAGAGGCAAATGATCGTGTTGACGCAGAGTTCAACCTATCAAATGTTGAAGAAGTGTCCGCTAAAATTGGCGCCGCGTGCAAGTGGTAGCGGATGACGCTTCCTGCCACCCGTTGACAAAAACGTAAGTTTACACCAATGTCACGATCAGACGCATAGCGAAATTTTATTTGTTGTGTCAAATTTTGTAAACCAGGGAGGGCAAAAGTGTCAAGCGAAAAATTCAATACAAATGAAGCTGCGGCCTACATTCGGAAGTCGGCGAGCTGGCTCAACAAAACGCGCTTAATTGGAAGTGGCCCGGTTTATCTGAAGGTTTGTGGTTCCGTCACGTATCTCAGGTCAGACCTCGATGCGTGGCTTACCGGGACTCGAGGGACGGCTGTCTACGAATTCGCAAATGACAATGCTCGCGCGATGGCGGCTGCCTAAATCGCCTGATTCTAGACTTCGGCACGGCCGATCCCGACAATCAATCATCATTCATTAATCGTTTGCCGAGCGCCGGCGAAGGAGGATTATTTGCGCATTTCTGACACCAGCAGACCCGTTCACGGATACGGGTTGACGATATACAGCGACGGCGAAAAGAATGTCTGCGGCTTTCTCGATGGCTCTCCGGTCCTCGTCCCGACGGGCGTAGGCAAAGAAGACGACCGCCGTCGCTTTCGCTTCTCAGAGGGCGAGCGGGAACTGCGCAGCAAGGGCGATATTTTCTGCGCAGACATGGGAACGGCCGGTTTCGTCCGGCAGGCTATCAACGAGAAGCTCGTGTTCACGGATCGCGGGCTCATCGAAAGCGGCGGTCGGCTCAGTCTTATTCCGCGGAAGTGGCGCCATTGGCTGTGTCGAGCTCCATAAATGTCCTGAGGGCGGCGGCGGTAATAGCTTCGGGGAGAGGCCCTCCGAATGTCACCGATCGGCGACCACCTAGCGCGGTTGGCGCATAAGAAACATGATCCCCGTTCGGCGCGCGAAGAAGCCGCATCCCGTAGATGGCCACGTTATCGGAGAGTTGCATATCGAAATTGGCGACATGCAACATCCTCCCGCCGCTACGGTGAGCGACGGGTTTTAGATCGAGCACCTGCATATCAAGCCGCCCACCGCTTGAAGACGCGGTCGCCGTTTCTGATTTCAAACGTGGCCGTAAGCCCGTGTAGCTCGTTGATGTCGTCGAGCACCAAGCGCTAGCAATGATCGCTCATTACAAAACTCGAGGGCATCTACAACTGTAGTATTAGCGTTCACTCGTCAACAAGAGACCTAGGATACTCGGGGGCGGGCGGTGCGCAAACCTCATCGAGCCTCCCCACGATGGCACCCGGCGAACTCATGCCGGAACTGACGAGGGCGATGGCCTGCGTTAGCGCGGCCTGGCCGTGTTCGCTTTTGACATTGACATGATTTCTCTCTGACCAACGGACGACTACGGACGTCACGAGTTCAATCTCATCATCGGTAAAGGAAACTAATTCGAAAAGAGACATACCAGCTCTCCTATTTCAGGCAAGAGCAGATCGTCTCTCAAGCGGCCCGGGGCACCCGGTTGAAATTGTCGGGCCGATAAATAAGGATGCGCTTAAATAACGCATAAGGCAAACGAAGCCATCAAGAATCATGGTTACCGTACGCTAACAGACGATGCGCGAAGAACCGAAGCGGACCGCACGGCCACGTGCAAGGGGATGAAGCACTGTTACAGGAGAACTTGGCCGCACGATCCATTCCGCCGAACATCCGAGGCGCTCGGAATGTTCCTAGTCGTGCGCTTCAAATTCCTGATCAGCAATATCATCGTCGGGACTTGAATGTGCTCGCGAATGACTGCTGAGGCTTCCGAGAAGATCAGACAATTCGAAATCGCGATCTTCCGTGGCCTTCGCGGATCGCGCCGAAAATTCGGGTCCGGCTACAACGGGCGAGGAATCCACCTGATAGCTCCGGAAATCTCCGGTGCTACAAATTAAAGTCCTGTCGAAGCGATCGTCCGGGCGAGGCCGAGATAGTAGTTCTTCCCATCATGCTTGGCGAATATGACCCATTCGCCGGTGAGCTTTCCGTCCACACTGCGGTTTTTGACCGGCAAAGTTGATACGGCTTGCGCTAGCTCATCAATAGCCTGAGGTGTTATGACCGGGTATTTCACCGGATCGAGGATTTCATCGACAATGGTATTGAGGCCGTTCTTTCCACGCGCTGGGAAGATATTGGCAGGGAGATAGCGTGCCGTGAAGTAATGTTTGTGCCATAAGGCCTTAAGAGACTCGTCTCTGAATTTGGTCACAGTGACATCGCTGTTCGGCTTGCCGGCCTCTACGTTGTGGACTGCTTGGATGATCTCGGTTGGGTCGATGCCAAAGGCGACCATGTGTACGAAGATGTCGCGCCACCACGATTCTGACATCCGTGAAAGAAGCTCCTCATCGCGTACAAAACGCGCTTTGAGAACGTCAATTGCCGCTGTCGTGATTGTTATCTCGCGATCTTGAAGTTTCACAGTCCAGGCCATCGAAAGGAGTCCGGATCATCAAGTCCTTATAACAACCTATGGCGGCGGACGAGGTTTGCAACCTCCACTCGCGCGAGATAGAGAGCGGCCGCGGCCGTGTGGGTATGACGACCGCCGTCAGTCTCGCAATCAGCGGTGAGCATTCGCCTCAAGCACTCGCCGAGGCGCACGGCCACGCTACGCGGATCGAGCAGTACAAGCGGCCGGTAGAATAGTCCTCGCCGAATTCGCGGTGGATATTTGCGCTATGCATGATGTAATTATCGCATGGCGAAGTCCCCGCGTTCCAGGCCTCTTCAGGCGACCGACAAACAACTGCGATCCCGGCCGCGCAAGCCACGAGATCCAGCGCAGCCCAATCTTCCCCTCGACCATATGCCAGAACGCATAGAGCCGTGCCTGGCGCTGCTGAAGCCAAGGCCGCCCAAAAGGGCCGCAGTGGGCATACGAAATCAAGTGGGACGGCTATCGCCTTTCCGTGCACCTTGAGCCCGAAAGGCGTTCGCATCATCACCAGCGGCGGCCATGATTGGACGGATCGGTTCCCGGCTATTGCAAAAGCGGCCAAGAAGCTCGACGTGGCGACCGCGATCCTTAATGGCGAGGCGGTCGTGCTCGACGAGCAAGGCAGGTCCGATTTCGGGCTGCTGCAGCAATCGCTCGGCGGCCGGGGCGGCAAGCGAACCTCAGACGACGCGATCTTCATGGCCTGCGATCTGCTCTATTTTGACGGTCGTGATCTGAGGCAGTTGGAATTCACGGCGCGGCGCCATCTCCTGGAAGGGCTGATCAAGAGCAGAGACGACGTCATACGGCTCTCTGAAGAGATCGAAGCTGACGGAGACCGGTTTTTGTAGCTGCCTGCGAGCACGGCCTCGAGGGCATCATCGCCAAAGACCGAGAAAGCACCTATCGTTCCGGTCGCATCGGCGACTGGCTGAAAATCAAATGCATCCAGAGCGACGGCTTCGCGATTGTCGGCTATGAGCATTCCTTCGTAGCGCGTGCTGGCATTGGTTCGCTGCTGCTCGCAGCACGCCAGGGCAAGAAGCTGATCTATGTCGGATCGGTCGGTACCGGATTCAATGAACGCACCGCGTATGAGCTGCGCGAAGCTCTCGACAAACTCAAGGCGAAGAAACCGCCTGTCGAATATTCAGGTCGGCGCAAATATATCGTTTAGGTGAAGCCGACGCTGGTGGCGGAGGTCGAATATCGCGCCGGGACGCATGACGGGAAACTGCGGCACGCCTCTTATAGGGGCCGCGCCAGAGGAGAATGCCGGGATTTATGAGTTAATGTGAAGTGGCCGATTTGTCCGCTATTTGCCTTGGCCTCGCTCACTGCATGCGCACTCTGAGGTTGGGAGTGCGTCCGCCGCTTCCGAGTTGTAGAGCATTGACCATACAGACTGAGCGAGGAGATCGAAAAGTTCAACATCACTTTCGGGCCAATGGCGCATGGCGGCATGGGCCTCGTTATCTTCTTCAGGCTCGTGAATGATCCGGATCTTTTTGGCATTTGGTCTAGCGTCGACGAGTTGCCTAATCTCTCGCACAAGCCCCACAGCGAACTGCGCTTTTCCTCCAACCTTGAGATTACTGTTACGGATTGCCTCGATGGCACACCTCAACTGTTGATCCTGCGCGCCAGAGAAATACTCACACCAAGTTGACGAAAGGTACGGCTCATCAGGTCGTAGTTCGAAGGCTTGCGGACGAACGCCAACGACATTGTCGTCTTCGTCGAAGTTTTGCCCAAGGTGCATTGCGGTCGTAACGGAATGATGCCGACGATCCATTGCTTTCCAAAGGTGGCGTATGAAATTCCATCCAGTTGGGATGATCGCCATTCTGATGCTCGGCAATGATGATCCTCACATCTTGAAAGGTTTCTAATTAAACCCTATTATTGGGGTTGAATTAGTGAGGAAGAATGGAAACTTTGACAACAGCTCAGGCCGCATTCGTGCTCGGCGAGCCGCTGGAGAGCTTCAAAAAAGTCGTCGAGCGTTCGCCGGTCAAGCCTCATCTGGTGACGAGAGGCGGTCGGCGCATACGGCAGTTCGGTACCGCCGAGCTAGTGTTTCTGCACGCCTATGACGAACTAAAACAAGCGTTCACGCCGAAAACTCAGTCGGAGCTTTACAACGCGCTACGAACGACGCTCCAAGGCCGTCATGAGAAAGTGGTCGTCTTTGGAAATCATCGATACGACATCTCCAGCCACGTCCGTGATGTCGAGAAGAAGGTAAAAGAGCTCGATAGGCTGAACGCGCATATTGATTCGTCGGGTAAGGAGGCCTTCATCAGGGGGACCAAAATCGAAGCCCATCGAATTGCAGCACTTCTCGATGCCGGAGTTTCCGTTAGTCAGGTCCAGCAAGACTATCCCTCGCTCGCCGAGTCTCAAATCATCGCCGCGAAAATTTACGCCGAAGCGCATCCAAAGGCGGGCCGGCCTTACCCAAAGCAGACAGCAAAAGCGGCGATGCGCGAAGCTGATCTCAGCGCGTTGGATGATCTTGATTGAAGTATTTGCTTGATACAAACGTCCTGAAGGAACTGAGCCGACCGAAGCCACACGACAACGCCAAAGCCTGGCTTTCGAAGGTCGATGATCTCGATCTCGCCATCAGTGTCATATCCGTGCGTGAAATAACCAAGGGCATCGAGAAAAAGCGGAAGACCGATGAGCTTGTTGCTGATCGCCTTGCTGCGGCGGCCCAGCAAATTTTCACCGCATATGAAGGTCGGATCATTCCTGTCGACCAGAAGGTCGCAACCGTTTGGGGAGGCCATCTCGGTCGCGGCGACAAGAATATCGATGATGTGGGCTTGGCGGCAACGGCACAGGTTCACGGCCTACTTGTCGTCACTAGAAACGAGGAGGATTTCGTCGGCCGGGGAGTGGCCGTCTTAAATCCGTTCAAAACTCCTGCTAAACTCATCACTCCTGCATGAGCAGCTATTGAACGCGACCAAAAAACTTGCTCGTTGCGACGACGCCCCGAAACCTAGGTCAGGACTTCGCCAATCCCAAGCCAGAAGATAACGGAAGCTGCGATGCAGATCGCTGAGAAGAACGTGTGGGCACATCGGTCATAGCGTGTTGCGATGCGCCTCCAATCCTTGAGTGGCGAATAGGTTCTCGACCTGCGAAGATAGAGAGCTTTGTCGTAGACGTATGGCTTCTTCCGACTCTAGCGGCAACAGAAATTCGAACTGGCCGCTCTATGGCCCTGGCTACCATCCGCCCCGATGTCTGATGGGACAAGCAGAGCCGTGGCCTCGCGGGTCGGCAGGTCGACAACCGTGATTGCACTTGCTGCAAGGAAGCGGCGTTCGTTTCTGGTCAGCATTTCCGCATCAAGCACTGCAAAATGTGGGCCGTGGGAGCGCTTCATGATCTGTCGAGCGTAGATCCGCAGCATCTGATCGTCGAAGCGGCAGCCGATAAAGAAAAAGCCACGATCTGTACGCCGTTCCTTCACCACTTCAGGGATCGGCGTCTGGATATCGATTTCGATTAGGACTTCGCAATAATCGGAATCGGACACGAGGAATGTTGCGGCATGCCGAAGACTCCCGTGCGGCGTATAGAGGACAGTCTTGTCTGTTGGCGCGAGTTAGACTTCCCTCCCGGCCAAAT
>NZ_JABEPH010000305.1:0-7675 GCF_013004495.1 Rhizobium sp. SEMIA 4085 | reverse complement strand
GGCCAAGCTTGTCGCCCTGGCGGCGGCCCTGCTGCCGTCGGCCGCAACACTTCCCCTGATCGGCCGCCTGCAGCGCCGCAGCAGCGATCCCTGCCCCTGCGGTTCAGGCAAGACCTTCAAGGAATGCTGCCGCATTCGCCATCGGGGGATTGCCGCCGAAGACAGTTGATTGGCGTGGCAGCGTCAGGAGGCACGCTTGCGGCTTCCGGAGGCATCAGGGGGCGAGTTGATGTCGCGTGCGATATCGAAGAAACTTCGCTTTCATGACGGGCCATTGTGGACGCTATCGCCTCATCAGCCGGATGGTTTCGAGACCTAAACACGCAACCGCGGAACGCATGGCGCTCACCGCCGCTGGGCAGCTCCCGCACACCTTCAAGTTCGGCTCGACGGCTGCTTTGCGCCGCCATGTCCGGCCCTTGCCCACGAACTCCTAAAGATCGCGTCGACTGCTAAACCTTTTGTCACATTTCGAATACACGACCTAGGCCATACTGGGACAAAGGCCCCGATGGCGTGGTTGCCCCGGCACCTTACTTGCCGCCAGACCTGTGCGATCATGTATATACCACGGAGGACGCAACTAATCCGTGCCTTGCTGAAACCCTATTCGACAGAGGAAAGCTAAACCGATGAAAAGGACCAGCCTTATACTCTTTGCGCTCATATTAGGGGTCGAACCTTCATTCGCAATCGAGCGGTTGAATGCCGGCTCGACGACCTGCGCCGCCGCTCAGCGGATTATCGCCCGCGATGGAGCGGCCATCCTGCGTTATCCGTCTGAGAGAGTACCTGGTATGACGCTTTACAAACGATACGTGCGCAATAAGGCCCAGTGCGACAGCGATGATGAAGCCGCGCCGACATCAGTCAAGACCGCTGACGAGCCACGATGCCGGCTGGCGCGTTGCCGTTCGTCTTCACACAATCAATCGAGGTGAGGTTCGCAATGATAGGTGTTGCCTTCTTTGCGCGGATCCGGCGATCACCAACCGGGGTAAATAGACCTGGCGCACCGGCGAGAAGTTGCCTGCTAAGCGTCATGTTTGGCACTCCTCGATGCACTTGGCTTTGAAATCGTGATGCACTGAAAGAAATAATCGAGCGAGTGTGCGTCACGCATATTCTTCGCCGCAACATCCTTCATATGAGGTGAAAAGCCGATATAGGAATTCTGGCAAAGCCAGCATGGCCGCTGCCCATGGCTAAACTTGATGATCCGAAGGCTTGTCTTGTTGCAAACGGTCTATCAGGTTCCCGGTAAACAGCTGTGGTCTAGTCGGGCGTAAGGAACTGATTTACTTTAAGAAAAGTGGTGCCGCTTACGTGACTCGAACACGTGACCCCATCATTACGAATGATGTGCTCTACCGACTGAGCTAAAGCGGCAACTTGGCGGCCCAACTGGGCGGCCGTGATTTGCATGGCGCTGATACAGGCATTGTTTGAAGATTTCAAGCACCCTGTCGTGCCTTTGAAAAAAAAGACGCTCCCCTGTGGAAGGTGGCGCGGCTCAAAGCGCGAGGCGTGCGCGCGCTGCCCGGTATTCGCTTTCCAGCCTGTCAACGAGCTTGGCGACCGGCTCAACCGCCTTGATGGCGCTGATGCCCTGACCGCTGCCCCAGATGTCTTTCCAGGCCTCCGCGCAGCCGCCTGCCTGCGCGAAACCCATCTTCGATGGGTCCGCCACCGGCAGGTTGTCCGGGTCGAGGCCGACGGCGTGGATCGATGGTTTCAGGTAATTGCCATGCACGCCGGTGAAATAATTGGAATAGACGATGTCGTTTGCAGCGCCCGCGACAATCGCCTGCTTGTAGGCTTCGGTGGCGCGCGCTTCCTCGGTCGCGATGAACGGCGTTCCGATATAGGCCATGTCCGCACCCATCGCCTGTGCTGCAAGGATCGCGCCGCCGGTGGCGATCGCGCCTGCCAAAAGCAGCGGACCGTCGAACCATTCACGGATCTCCTGCACTAGAGCGAAGGGTGACAGCGTGCCCGCATGCCCCCCGGCGCCCGCCGCTACCGCAATCAATCCGTCGGCACCCTTCCTAATCGCCGAATTGGCGTGGCGGTTGTTTATGACGGCGTGGAGCACGATGCCGCCATAGGAGTGTACGGCCGCATTCACCTCGGGCACGGCACCGAGCGAAGAGATCACGATAGGCACCTTGTATTTGACGCAGAGGCGCAGGTCGTGCTCCAGCCGCTTGTTCGACATGTGGACGATCTGGTTGACGGCAAAGGGTGCTGCCGGCCTGTCCGGATTGGCGGCGTTGTGGGCGGCGATGTCTTCGGTGATCATTGCCAGCCATTCGGCGAGCTGGCTTTCCGGCCGGGCGTTCAGCGCCGGAAAAGCGCCGATCACGCCCGCCTTGCATTGCGCCAGCGTCAGGGCCGGATGCGAGATGATAAAGAGCGGTGAAGCAAGAACCGGCAGTCTCAGGTTTTTGGTGAGGATTTTGGGAAGGGACATTGCGTTTCACCATCAAATTGACGTTTACGAAAACGTCAATTTGATACCAGACTTGATGAGCTAGGAAAAGAGCATGCTTGAGTGCCGAGGTGTCGATTGCGCAGAGATCGGCTGTCGGGATAAGTGGGCAAGGGTGGGGTAAGAGCCATATTTATTGCCTGCGATTCGAAATGCTGACAGCCGCAAGACTTGCGGTTTTCAACCATTGACGCTACCGAGTTTTGTTAGGCATTTGTAAAGATTTCAGGGTGATGCCTGATGCCAGCATGAAGGATCGGATGTGAGCGGATTAGAAACGGCAATCAGAACGGCGCTTAACAACTCCGATCGCGATAATCCGGAAGTCCGTGCAAGGATTTATCAATCGGCCCGCCAGGCGCTGGAGGCCGGCCTTCGCAAGCAGGATATCACCGACCGGGAAGCGGTTGCGCATCATCGTCATCGGCTCGAAACGACCATTCACATGATCGAGGCCGAAGAACGCGAGCGCCTGCATCCGCGCCAGGGTCCACCGGAAGTGCCCGTTCCGCCCGTCGCCGAAATCCCACCGCCGGTCAGGCACGACGAGCGCTTTGAACATGACGCGCCTCAGGTCGGCGGTGAAACACGAGCCTATTCGGCAAGGCCTGCCTACGACGAGTCGAGGCTTGATGACGTCCATGCCGCTGCGTCCGATCATCTCGGCGCTGCGCCTCAGACCGGCGAAGGCCTTGCACCCGAAAGCCGCCCCTCCGCCCATATGGATTTCCGGCCGGAGGGGGCTGCAAAGCGCCGCAAGCCGCGAAAATTCTTCTCGCGGCTGCTTGTCTGGTGCGTGCTGATCGCCTTCATCGGCATGGGGGCCTGGTGGGCTTATAAGTCCGGCCTCTTCCTGACGGCGGCCGAGCGCGACACCAGCGTCGCCAATCCGCCTGCCAGTACCGAGCCGGAAGACTTTGATGGTGCGGACGAAGGTGCCGCGAACACGGCACCGCATGTCGATCAGCCGGTCACGATCGACCCGCAGAACAGCTTCTCTGCGGAATGGATTGAGATATTCAAGCCTGCCGACGCTGCCAAGATCGAAAGCGGCCCGCGGGCGCGGACGGAAAACATCGCCGAAAACGATGGTCCGGCCGTTCGTTTGATCTCGGAAAGCAATGGCGCCGATGGCAATATCGGCATCAGCGTTCCCAAAGACGTACTTCGAGAGCTCGCCGGCAAATCCTCGACGATCGCGATCACGTTGCAATCGACGAGCGACGAGCCGACGCAGGTGATGGTCGAATGCAATTTCCAGACGCTCGGCAATTGCGCTCGCCATCGGTTCAGCGTCACCCGCGAAAAGTCCGACGCTCTGCTTCAGGTTACCTTCGACCGGTCGTTGGCGCCGAGTGGCGATGGCAGGCTGATGATCAACAGCGATGTCGACGGCAAGGCGCGGGGCATCAACCTCTACGCCGTGCGCATCCTGCCGGGGCAGTGACCCTTATTTGAGAAAGCCGGAGCCCGCGCCGATGATCTTGTCGTCGAGATCCCCAATCGCCTTGTCGTCCTTTCCGTCGTAATCCATTTTCTTCAGCATGTGACGGATGAGGTTGAGCCGCGCGCGGCGTTTGTCGTTGGCGCGGATGACCGTCCAGGGCGCAAATTCCGTATGCGTCGCCTCGAGCATCCGCTCGCGTTTGTCGCTGTAGTCGCCCCATTTGGTGAGCGCCGCGATATCCATCGATGAAAGCTTCCATACCTTCAGCGGATCGTGCCTGCGGTCGTGGAAGCGCTTGAGTTGCATCTCGCGGCCGATATCCAGATAAAACTTGAAGAAGTGAATGCCCTCGTGGGCAATGATCCTTTCCAGCTGCGGCGCTTGCTTGAGAAAATCCTCATATTGCTTGGGCGTGCAAAACCCCATGACCGGTTCGACACCTGCGCGGTTGTACCAGGAGCGGTCAAAGAGAACGAACTCGCCGGCCGTCGGAAACTGGGCGATGTAGCGTTGGAAATACCATTGGCCGAGTTCGCGGTCATTCGGCTTGGCGAGTGCGACGACGCGGGCAAGGCGCGGGTTCATGTGGGCGGAGGAGGCCGAGATGGCGCCGCCCTTGCCGGCCGCATCGCGGCCTTCAAAGAGCGCCATCACCCGTTTGCCCGTCGCCTGCAGCCAGAACTGCACTTTGACCAGTTCGATCTGCAGCTTTTCCAGCTCTTCGAGATACTCTTCCTCTTTCAGCTTTTTCTTGTAGGGGAAATCTCCCGATTCCAGCGCCTCTTCATCGATCCAGTCGGGAAGCACCGGATCATCGACATCGAAGACGCGCTTCTTGCCCCTGATGTCCAGTTCAACCGCGCGGCTTTCGACAGCTTCGGCCATATTTCCTTCTCCGCCTGTGGCTTTCTTCGCAGGCGATCATATTTTTCGTTGAAAATCAAATCGGTCGCGGCAGGCAAATTCCTGTGTGTATCGGTTGCGGCTTTTGCGGCAAATGGCAGGGGCGGAAAACTTCTGTCATGAATCACGGCTATCAGGCAGAGTTTGAATGTAAGAACGAACCGACCGGGCGAGGAACATTTGGAAGACGAAATGCCATGGACAACGGGGCTCATGGCCCGCATCCGGCAGCAGCGAACGGTGCTGCTCGCAGCGATCGTCATTGGCCTCGTTGCGCTTGCGGCCGGCATGAACAAGTGGGCGGTGCTGGCGCTTCTTGTCTTAATGATCGCCATTGTGCTTCTAAACAGCATGCCGGCCGTGCAGGCAAAGCTTGCGGAACCGCCGGAACTCGAACCGGAAGCGCCCGCAAGTCTGCTGCCCGCCGTCTCCGCAACGCTGGCTGGCCTCGATATACCCGTGATGCTCCTCTCAGGCGATGCCTCCGTTCTCTTCCAGAACCGCGCCGCGGAAAGGGCCTTTGGCGAAGTGGTGATCGGGGCGCATATTTCTGCACGCCTGCGCTCGCCGGGCATTCTGGACATGGTGGGAGAGACGATCGCCACCAACGCTCCCAATCAGATTGAGCATTCCGAGCGCTTGCCGTCGGAGCGCGTCTATATTGTTCGCAGCGCGCCGATCGACCTCGGCGGAGCCGGGAATGGCGAGCGCTTCTTCTTGCTTTCGTTCCGCGATATCTCCGAGGTGCGGCGCATCGATCGCATGCGGTCGGATTTTGTCGCCAATGCCAGCCATGAGCTGCGGACTCCGCTTGCGTCGCTCCGCGGTTTCATCGAGACGATCCAAGGCCCGGCAAAGAATGATCCGAAGGCGCAGGAGCGCTTCCTGGGCATCATGTTCGACCAGACGACTCGCATGAGCCGCCTTGTCGACGATCTTCTCTCGCTTTCCCGTCTTGAGCTCAAGTCGCACATCGCACCGGACGAGAAAGTCGATCTCGTGCCCTTGCTCGGCCATGTCAGGGACGCGCTGGTGCCGCTTGCCACGGAGGTTGGCGTCGAAATCAATCTGCACCTGCCGGAGGGCAAGGCGGAGGTTCTCGGAGACCGCGACGAACTGGTCCAGGTTTTTGAAAATCTCATGGAGAACGCATGCAAGTACGGCCAGGAAGGCAAGGTCGTCGATGTCCACGTCAAGAATGCATCCGGCGAGGCCGTTGAAGTCAGCATCGCAGATAAGGGCCCGGGCATTCCCGCGGAGCATGTGCCGCGCCTCACGGAGCGGTTTTATCGCGTCAATATAGAGGATAGCCGCTCCAAGAAGGGCACCGGTCTCGGTCTGGCGATCGTCAAGCATATCCTGACGCGCCACCGTGCACGGCTGATCGTCAAGTCCGAAATCGGTAAGGGAACGGAGTTCACCGTGCGTTTCTGACGACGTAAACCTGGAATAATGGTCGTGGATTTTAGGCCGAAATCCCGATTGAAGACGCAAAAAAACGGGCCCGCGAGGACCCGTTTCCATTTGTTACTTATCCGGCTCAGCTTGCGCGGGCTGCCGCCCGGCGGCGTTCGTTGACCGGCTGATAGGCAAGGCGCTGATGATAGCTGCAATAAGGGGAAGAGTCCGGGCTGTCGCAGCCGCAGAAGTGGAAGTCGTCCTTCAGCGGGTCGCCGACCGGCCACTTGCAGGTGCGCTCCGTGAGTTCCGTCAGACCGAGACGGCGGGAGATCGGCACGACAACGTTTGCGGCCGGACGATAGTCCATCTCCTCCATGAGATCGATCTCGACCTCTTCCTTGAGCATCGTCGCGCCCTGCTGGCGCGTGACGGTGCGCGTTGCCATCCGCGATGCATAATTCGGTGCGCGGACAGCCGAAGTATTGCGCTTCGGCGCGCGTGCGGTCGTCGTCGCGCCGCCGGCCTTGGCGCGACCGGGAAGGCTAAGCCTGTGGACCTTGCCAATGACCGCGTTCCTGCTCACTCCGCCGAGCTGCGCCGCGATCTGGCTCGCGCTCAACCCTTCGGACCAAAGCTTCTTGAGTTTTTCGACACGCTCGTCTGTCCAGTTCATGCCCTGTCTCCGCCGTTTAGCGTTGTGAAGGCAGAATCCCTCACCCTTGCTCCGGATACGTCCGAAGCAGGAAACGCCTGACCAATTGTGGTGACTAGTTCCGCCGCATGCAGTCTAGTAATTGAGTTTTAACCTAGTGTGAGGCTGACTCCGTGACAAGAGTCGCGGGAATCCGGATGAATCGAATTTCAAGTTTTCCCCAACTTGCTTCCCCAGCGAGTCATTTCTGCAACATTAGCTGTTGATAAACAGCTCGCCTGATCGGCTGTCGGCCGCATGCGCCCAAATCCGCAGTTTTGTTGACATTACGGCGCGAAACGTAAATAGTGGCCCTCGCCGCCGAAAGGCGGCATTTTTAATTTTTCGGGCCTGGTTTTTAGCCGGAGTCCGGTTGCCCTAACGCCGACAGGAGACCGCGCCATGGCTCAAGCCGCGCCGCTATATGACACCTATTCTCGCGCCCCTTTGCGGTTCGAGCGAGGTGAGGGCGTGTGGCTGATCACCGAGGGCGGCGAGCGATATCTGGATTTTGGCGCAGGCGTTGCCGTAACGTCCGTCGGCCACTGCAATCCGCATGTCGTTGGAGCCCTGAAGGCCCAGGCCGACAAGGTGTGGCATCTGTCGAACATCTATGAAATTCCGGGCCAGGAGGCGCTTGCCAAGCGGCTGACCGACGTCACATTCGCCGACAAGGTGGTTTTTACCAATTCCGGGGCCGAGGCGCTGGAATGCGCGATCAAGACCGCGCGTCGCTATCAGT
>NZ_JABEPH010000304.1:0-7683 GCF_013004495.1 Rhizobium sp. SEMIA 4085 | reverse complement strand
CGACGTGTTCCGTCGGCGCCGGCTGCGGCGGGAGGAGGGTTTGCGCATAGCTCATCGGCGGACCCCAGAGCGCTTCGCCCAGCGTTCGATATAGCTGAGGCCGATCGACGAGATGACCGCAAGCGCGAGATAGAGGCCGCAGGCGATGATGTAAAAGAAGAAAGCCTGCTTGGTGACGCGGACGGCGACTCCGGTCTGGCGCAGGATGTCGGCAAGGCCGATGATCGAGACGTAGGAGGTGTCCTTGAGCAGGATCATCCACAGGTTCGTGAGGCCGGGCAGGGCGATGCGGATCAATTGCGGCAGCACGATCAAGCCGAGCGTGCGGCCTTGATGAAGGCCGAGCGCATAGCCGGCTTCGTACTGGCCCCTCGGAATGGCGCGGAAGGCCGACAGCAGCACTTCCGCACAATAGGCGGAAAAGACCACCGAGAGCGCAATCATGCCGGCGACAAAGGCATTGATCTCCACCCGCTGCTCGTAGCCGAAGGAGGTGAGCACCGACTGGATCAGGATCTGAAGGCCGTAATAGATGATGAAGAGCGTCAGGAGCTCGGGCAGGCCGCGGAAGATCGTGGTGTAGATGCCCGACGCAAGGCGCACCGACCTTTCTTCCGATTGCTGGCCAAGCGCGACAAAGAAGCCGATGATGAGCCCGACGGGAAGCGTCAGAAGCGCCACGGCGACGGTAGTCTTCAGGCCGAGCGCGATTTCGTCTCCCCAGCCCGCATCGCCACAGGCGAGGATGGTCGATTGCCCGAACCAGGTGAAAACGCCGGCAGGTCCGCAGAGCGGATCAAAGATATATCCTATCCAGGCCCAGAACGAGCCCGGCGCGGAAAACAATCCGCCCATGCCAACTTTCCCCTCACGGCTTATGCCGTTTTGATCTTTCCATGGTTGTCAAACAAAAATGGCGGAAGAGCAAGCCTTCCGCCACCGTCTTTGCCGGTCAGTTACAAGTTTTCTTATTCGCCGTAAACGTTGAAGTCGAAGTACTTGTCCTGAATTTCCTTGTACTTGCCGTTGGCGCGGATTGCTGCGATCGCGGTGTTCAGCTTTTCCTTGAGCGGGTCGCCCTGGCGCACGGCGATGCCGGCGCCCTCGCCGTTGATTTCCTTGTCGACGGGAAGCGTCGTCAGGATCTTGCAGCAGGCGCCGGCTTCCGACTTGATCCATTCGGAGAGAACGACGACGTCGTCGATGGCGGCGTCGATACGGCCGCTCGAGATGTCGAGCTTATACTCGTCGGCGGTCGGATAGAGCTTGAGCTCCGTGTCGGCAAGGTGCTTTTCGGCGTAGTTGGCGTGCGTCGTCGAGGTCTGTGCGCCGATCGTCTTGCCTTTCAGGCCGGCGACGTCGGTGATCGTCGAGTCCTTCGGCACGGCGACGGCCGGCGGCGTGTTGTAGTACTTGTTGGTGAAGTCGACGAGCTTCAGACGCTCCGGCGTGATCGACATCGACGAAACGATCATATCGTACTTCTTGGCCTGCAGCGCCGGAATGATGCCGTCCCAGTCGGCGCTGACGAAGGTGCATTCGGCCTTCATTTCAGCGCAGAGCGCCTTGGCGATGTCGATGTCGAAGCCCTTGATCTCGCCGCTGGCGTCTACGAATTCGAAAGGCGGGTAGGTCGAGTCTGTGCCGATCACGTACTTCTCGCCGTCGGCCATTGCCGAACCTGCGAAGAGCGACAGCGCTGCGAGTGAAGCGGCTGCAAGAAAGCGGGTGGAGATACGCATGAGGATCCTCTCTGTTGGTTGGCCGCTGCGTCTTCTTCTTATCCGCCAGCGACCGGAATGCGGCGGGCACGGGGCACCGCCTTGGGGCGATAATCAAACCTTTTTTTTGCAAATTGCAACTGGAATCGCAGCGCAATGGTGCGGCGCAAACTGTGGCAAAGATGAACGGCACCGAACCGCAGCATTCATACCGGGTTAATGACGGGCTTCCTAAAACAGGGGGAACAAATCCGGATTTGGACGATTTCGGTCCCAAGTCCGCCCAAAACGTCGGGACGCCCTGCAGGTGTTCCAAAAGGCTCAACAAGAAGACGAGGAACCTCATGGGAATGAAATCAAGATTGTTTGCTAGCGCCGCTTTCCCGCTGCTTTCGCTGTCTCTGGCCATGTCGCCGGCCCATGCAGCGACCGCAGCCGGTGGAAGGGCGATGCGGCCCATACCGCAGGTGATCAGCGGCAGCTACGAGGTCGCGCAGGATGCTGCGCCTTCGGATGAAGAGCTTCTGAAGAAGAAGCGCAAGCGGCCTGCCGAGGAGCAGCAGCCTGAGGCAGAACCCCAGCAGGAGGCGCCGCAGGCCGAACAGGAAGCGCCGCGTCGCAAACAGCGCAAGGCAGAACCCGAACCCGAGCAGGCCCCGGAAGCGCAGCAGGCTCAGCCAAGCGAGGAGCAGCCCCGACGCAAGAAGCGTCAAGCCGCGCCCGAAGAGACTGCGCCCGAGCCACAGCAGGAGCAGGTAGCGCCTGAGGCTGCGCCGGAACAGCAGCCCGCGCAAAATCGCGAGCGGCCGCGCCGCAAGCAGCGCGAGCAGCAGCCTGCACAGCAGGAAACAGCGCCCCAGCAGGGCGAAGCCCAGCCGCAGGCCGACGAGTCGCAACAGCAGACGGAAGAGGCGCAGCCCGAGCAGCAGCGTCCGCGCAAGCGGCAGCAGCAAGCAACCGAAGGTGAGCAGCAGCCCGCGGCAAAACCCGGCCGCAAGCCCGTGAAAGAAGCTCAGCCTGAGCAGCAGCCGGCCGAAGATAAGGCAGCCGTTCCGCAGGAATCACCGTCGCCCGAGAAGGCTCCCGTGCCCGCCGAATCTCCGGCACCCAAAAAGCCGCCAGTTGCTGCAGAGCCGGGCGAGGCGCAGAAGCCTGCCGAAGGTGGCGAACAGCAGCTGCAACAGCAGGGCGAGCAGGTGCCCGTCCAGCCCGCAGCGCCGACTGGCGAACAGCCGAGCGGTGAGGCGCAGCCCACAGAACAGGCAATTCCTGCTCCTGAGAAGGTGACGCCGGAAGAGCTCGATCGCCGCAAGCAGATCGCCGAGGATCCGAGCAAAAGCAACGAGACCGTTGTCCTGCCGGTCGAGAACGGGGCCGCCGTGCTCGACAGCGACAAGGATGCCGACCGGGCTACCGGCCGGGGCGGACGGCGTGAACGTGATCGCCTGCGCGCTGCAGAGCAGCAGGTCATCGCCGCCCCGAAATCCGATGCCGATGCGCAGCTCGCTCCGGAAGGCCAGCGCCGGCCTCCGGTCAAGTTCGAGGCGGTGACGAGCGAAGAGGGCCGCAGGCTTGACCGCAGGCCAGAGTTCATGAGCCCGGAAGGTGCGCGCGTCGAGCGTTACGAGGGTGACGACAACCGCACCATCATACAATACAACAACCGGATTGTGGTGCGCAGCGATGACGACCGCCGATTCCTCAGGGACGGCGAACGGCCGCTCTACGAGCAGCTTTCGCGGGACCGTTACCGCGAGACGATCGAGCGCCCGGAAGGCTATCGCATCGTGACCATCCGCAACCGCTATGGTGATATCATCCAGCGCTCGCGCATCGACAGCGGCGGCCGCGAATATGTTCTCTACTATTCGCCGGAACTCTACGATGATCCGGACCGCGGCTACTTCGAGGATCCGGGCGCTGATTTGCCGCCGATGCGGCTGGGGATCCCGGTGCGCGACTACATCATCGACACAAGCAGCAATCCGGATCGCGATTATTACGAGTTCCTGAGCGAGCCGCCCGTTGAACCCGTCGAGCGCGTCTATTCGCTGAACGAGGTGAAGTATTCGGCCCGTATCCGCGACAAAGTCCGTCGCATCGACCTCGATACGATCACCTTCGCGACGGGTAGCGCCGAGATCCCGATGAGCCAGGCCCAGAGCCTGCGCAAGGTTGCCGATGCGATGAACGAGGTGCTTCAAAAAGATCAGAGCGAAACCTTCCTGATTGAAGGCCATACGGATGCGGTCGGCTCCGACGAGAGCAATCTCGTCCTTTCGGACCAGCGTGCCGAATCGGTCGCCAATGTGCTGACGGACGTCTATGGCATTCCGCCGGAAAACCTTGCGACGCAGGGTTATGGCGAGCGCTACCTGAAGGTCAATATGGATGGTCCCGAACAGGAAAACCGCCGCGTGACCATTCGCCGCGTTACGGCTCTGGTGCGACCGGTCGCGTCGAACCAGTAAGTAATCAGTTCGAGGAGAAAATGCCGTCGCTAGCGCGGCGGCTTTTTCTATCTGCAAGCTGGAGAAAGTCCGATCTTGGCAGCGATGAAATCGGCGATCATTGTCGTGTCGTCGAGACTGAAGACCGGCAGATCCGTGTCCGTGATGGGATGGTCGGCGGCGATGGCGCAGATATGCGGATCGGTCGGCGCCAGCAGATCGCGCCTGGCCGCTTCCAGGCGGCGGGCTTCGATCTTCGGGATCGGTTCGCGCTTGTAGCCTTCGATCAGTACCAGGTCGCAGGGAGCGAGACGTGCGAGGATTTCCTCGAAGGCCGGTTCGGGAGCGCCGCGCAACTCATGCATGATGGCGTAACGGGTGCCGGAGACGATCGTCACCTCATGCGCGCCGGCCTGTCGGTGGCGGTAGCTGTCGGCGCCGACCTTGTCGATATCGAAATCGTGGTGGGCGTGCTTGATCGTCGAGATGCGGTAGCCGCGGCGGGTGAACTCCGCGACGAGACGTACGGCAAGTCCCGTCTTGCCCGAATTCTTCCAGCCGGCGATTCCGAATATGCGTGGTCCGGTCATGAAAGCACCTGCAGCCAGCGCTCGGCTTCCACCAAGTCGTCGGGCGTGTTGATGTTGAAGAAAGGGTCGAGCAGGCTGGCGCGCGTCGGATGCAGCGGGAAGGCAACTTCCGCAACGTTATGCCGTAGCAGAAAGTCGCGCACGCGCCGCTTTTCGTCCGTTGCGATCCAGCCGGCGAGTTCGTCCCCCAGCGAAACCGGCCAAAGGCCGAAGACGGGATGAGGGCGGCCTTCGGAGGCGGCGATCGCGATCTTTGCCGGGGAATCGATTACGGCGGCGAAATCTGCGACAAGCTCTGCCGGGAAGAAGGGACTGTCGATCGAAACGGTCACGACATGGCTGACGCCTGGAAGCGTGGCCGCATGCGCCATTGCGGCATGGATGCCGGCCATCGGTCCCGCTTTGCCCGGGATGATATCCGGAATGAAGCGCAGGCCGCATTGCGGCTCGCTGTCGGCATTCACCGCAATTGTAGAGACCTGCGGGGCCAGCCGCGCGATGGCATGATCGAGCAGTGAGCGGCCGCCGAGCATGACGGAGGCTTTGTCCTGTCCCATGCGCGTCGAGCGGCCGCCGGCAAGGATGACGCCGGGAATATTGGTGTTGTGCAGGGAAAAATCGGCCATGGCGGTTCTCAGACGGGGCTTCTGGGCTCGGATTCCTGCGCCATCGGCGGCACGCGGCGTTTGGCCTCGCGATAGAAAGTATAAAGGCCGGACGCGATGACAACCGCAGCTCCGCAGAGCGTCCAGAAATCGGGCACCTCGGCGAAGAAGAAGACGCCGAGAAGTGCGGAGAAGATCAGGCTCGTATAGCGGAAGGGCGCGACGAAGGAGACTTCGCCGGTGCGCATCGCGAGGATGACGCATTGATAGCCGATCAGCACCAGGACGGAAGCGAAAAGCAGGTGCGAAAGCGAAGTGAGGCTGACGGGCTGCCAGCCGCCGAGCGCCGGCATGAGGAGCGCGCCGAAGAAGGCGACCGACATCGCGGTGATGACGGTCACCATTAACGAGGGGATCTCGGGATCGATGGAGCGGGTTGCAAGATCGCGCCCCGCCGTCACCAGGACGCTGGCAACGCAGAGAAGGGCTGCGGTTGTGAAGCCTTCGGGACCGGGACGGATGATGATCATGACGCCGAGGAGGCCCACCAGGATTGCCGACCAGCGCCGCCAGCCGACTGGCTCGCGGAAAAAGATTGCTGCTCCGAAGGTCACGACGAGCGGCAGGGATTGCAGGATGGCCGAGGCATTGGCGATCGGCATCATGCCCAGCGCCGTGATGTAGAAGACCGCGGCAAGCACTTCGCAGATGACGCGCAGGATGATAATCGGCTTCAGCACGATGCGCCAGGAGCGGAGCGCTCCTAGATGACGGGCGATCAGATAGACGAGAATGCTGGTGAAGACGCCGCGGATAAAGATGATTTCGCCGGCGTTCATATAGCTGATAACAGACTTGGAAAGGGCGTCGCTAGAGGAAAAGCCGGCCATGGCCATGCTCATGAAGATTGCGCCCTGGGTATTGCGAGACCGCGGCATGAAAAGAGATTCCCGATTTTCGTGCCGTCCTTTTAGAGGCGATCGCGCATCAAGGGAATCGAATGAAAGTCACATCCCAAATAAATCGATTGCGCGGTGCACAATAAGCAGCGCCGATACCGAGTTTGGTGGCCGCGGCTTTGCCAAGCCGCGGTTTTGAAAGACAAATTCTTTCGTTGCAGTGGCGTGTTGGAGTATTGGCCACGCCAGAGCCGCCGCATTGTCGGGAAAGTCCTCCTGTTCGACATGCTTTCGGACAAGATCGAGCGTGCCGGAGAGCGAGGTGATCTCTGGCTCCGGACGCGGCCAGGCCGCCTGATAAGATCGCCACCGGGAGAATTGGAACCCGCCCTCGACCGACCGTGTTTTTTGTTTTCTTCCAGCAGCGCAGAAAACGGGTGGCTGCAGCCGCACGGTTTTGCGATCTGAGTGCCGAACTTGATCCTCAGCAATGAACGGAGTGCGGTATGAACAGCCTGAATGGAAAGATCGCAATTGTCAGTGGCGCCAGCGCCGGTATCGGCCGCGCCGCGGCCAAACTCTTTGCCGCCGAGGGCGCCAAACTCGTCGTCACAGCACGGCGTGAGGCAGAATTGGGAATGCTCGTCGAGGAGATCGAGGCAGACGGCGGAGAGGCGGTTGCCGTTGCAGGCGAGATACGCGACGAGGGACTGCATCGTTCGCTTGTGGAAACGGCCTCAAGGCGTTTCGGGGGGCTCGACATCGCCTTCAATAATGCGGGCGGTACCGGCGCCTATGGCTCGCTTGCCGATATCTCGCTCGGCGATTGGCGCGATACCGTCGACCTCAACCTGACAAGCGGATTTCTTGCCGCCAAGCATCAGGCGCCGGCGATGATTGAGCGCGGCGGCGGATCGATCATTTTTACCTCGACCTTTGTCGGCCATACGGTGGGCATGCCCGGCATGGGCGCTTATGCGGCGGCAAAGGCGGGGCTAATGGGCCTCGTGCAGGTGCTGGCGGTTGAATTGGGCCCGAAGAATGTGCGCGTGAACGCACTGCTTCCAGGCGGCGTCGACACACAGGCAAATCCGATCAACTTCCCGGACGCCACGCCGGAGACGATTGCCTTCGTCAAAGGCTTGCACACGCTAAAGCGTGTCGCCCAGCCGGACGAGATCGCCAAGGTGGCGCTCTTCCTGGGCTCGGATATGGCGAGCTTCGTCACAGGTTCGTCAATGCTCGCCGACGGAGGCGTTTCGATCAATCGCACATAACGTCTCTCTGTCCCAAAAATTTGAACAAATCCGGGCTGTTGGCGTTTTCCATTCATGCCCAACTAAAGAGGAGAAGGAAGATGGATTGGAATCGTGTCGAAGGGAACTGGAAGCAGATGAAGGGTAAGATCAAGGAACAGT
>NZ_JABEPH010000303.1:0-7744 GCF_013004495.1 Rhizobium sp. SEMIA 4085 | reverse complement strand
CTGTGTGGCCTAGTCCCGTATGCTCTTGCTGCGCGCGCAATGGTTGGGGGAGAATTACCATTTGTTCAGAAACACCCCGCTGCGGGTCCTGAGCTTAGAGGCATGCTCCGCGGCAGGCTTGCCAGAACAGCGGGCTAGAGGGGTGACAACGATCGCGCAAAACTGGTGGCAATGTGGCACCATCCAACGGCAGGTTTGGTTTAGATGGTTTTGATGCCGGAGTTCGGATGTGGTGGCTTCCATCGCACGCCGGTTCCCTCGAGGTGGTTGGCTTCGACATTCGCTGCGATAAACTGAACCTGCCGCTCTTCGAAGAACCGCCGAAGCTTTTCGTTCGCCTTAGCGGTAATCGGTTTTTTGCCGAGCTCGAATTCGCCCAATGCCTTTTGTGTGATGCCGGCTTTCTTGGCGAGTTCCACCTGGCTCAGTCCAAGAAGGGCTCTCGCAGCCCGGATCAAATCACCAGTCAGCAACGTGGTCATGTCTTGCAGAAACCGGCTTGGGGGAGCTAAGTCAAATATGACGTAAATTACGTCGTTTTTGACTTGAGAATTGTTAATAAACCTGTAAATGAAGACTTCAACGTTGGCGGCTCCCGGTGAGTCGCAAAGTTGACGAGGCTCAACGCGCCAGTACTAAGGTACCAAAGGTATGGAGGCATCGGGATGCACACGAGTGATTCAGTTTTTCAGGCATGGTTTGGGATGTCTCGGACATGTTTTATAGAGAGCCTTCGATGCCTTGCAGATGATCTCGAGAACGTCGATCAGTGCGCTCAGGCGCTATCTCCTGACGTGGCGATCAACACGTGGGCACTGGCAAAGCGCGCTGTACCTTGCCTGATAGGACGCCCGATTGGGCACCCTTCTGTCGCGGATGGAAAACCGGCCGCGTCGAGCGAACTCTTCTATCTCGATCCCGAGCGCGGGATCGCACGGACGATGTCGCGTTGGTATCGGCTGGGCACGCGGGTCGATGTTGAATACTGGAGCGATCGCGTTGCCGGCAATCTATGAAGGTTAAATTTTTCTGCGCTCAGCGCCGAGCTGTCTGAGCCATTCGGAACCTTGAAATTCGAGGAGAGGACAATGCCGACAAGACGTTCTGGCAAACGAACTCGTGTGCCCTGGAAGCCGGAAACGCAAGTCCGCAACACGGCCGTCACGTTACCTGTCTTCATTGCATACTGCGGGATCGCGGCATCGCTCCGAGCTTGGAATATACCGAATTCCAAATTCATCGTGACCCTTCAGGCGAGGGACGATTTCTACTATCCGGTCTATGCGGAGGCGGCCGAGGTCTTTGCTGCTGGAATTTGGCAGCTGCTGGAGTTTACTTCGTGTGCTTACGAGTGGAAGGACCGGTCATTTCGCGATGAGATGCTAGCTCACAGAAATGAAAGAGCGATCTTCATTGCTCCGCCTGACTACAATCTCGATGACGGCGACAGATTATTTTCCGACGCTGTCTTGAATTTGAGCCCGCGGACGAGAAGACATGCAGAGGCGGCGCTTCGACGTGCTGGTCTGCCACCCTCTGACCGGGACGTCGAATTGCTTCTCTCGGAGCCTTGGCCACGGCTGGTAAAGGCTTTCCAGGAGCGTCGCCATCCCATCCTTGCCTTGGAAAGATTGCGAAGTTATCGGCCCGTGCCGGCGAAGCCCGTACCGGAAGTCGCCAATCAGCCGAGGCCGACACTTGCTGACATGCATGGTTATGGGCCTGCGCTCGTTTGGGGAGACAATCTCGCGAAGGACCTCGCCGACTACAAGGCGGGCGTCCTCCCATGGAGCGATGTCGACACCGGAGTCTTACTTTCCGGGCCCCCGGGTATCGGAAAAACGATGTTTGCGAGCGCGTTGGCGAACACTTGCCGTGTGCCGATCATTTACGGGTCGGTTTCTCAATGGCAGGAAGCCGGGGCGCTCGACAATCATTTGAAAGCAATGCGCGCTTCCTTTGCCGAAGCAATGGCGAAAGCTCCGTCGATTCTATTCATTGACGAGATTGATACCTTTGGCGATCGGACGGAGAGGGATCGAAACAGCGGCTATTTCCGAAGCGCGATGGCGGGATTCCTGGAATTACTGGATGGTTTCGATCGTCGCCAGGGCGTGGTCGTGGTTGGAGCTTGTAATTATCCAGACCAGCTCGATCCTGCTGTGCGGCGAGCCGGGCGGTTGGATCGGCACTTCGAGATTACGCTTCCGGATGTACAGTCCAGGCTGTCGATCTTGGGATTTCATAGCGGCATCGTGCTAGATCAATCTCAAGCCGAGAAGTTCGGCATCGCGACCGGGGGTTTGTCGGGTGCCGATATCGAACAACTTGTCCGGGATGCCAAGCGGGCGGCGCGGCGGCGTCGGGAAGCCCTTTCGGGAAACCATGTGATCGAGCAACTGCGGCCGCTGACCGAGCTCACGGAGGAATACGTTCGCGCTCTCGCTGTCCACGAGGCAGGCCACGCCCTCGTTGCAATCGAAATCGGCCACGGGCAGGTAACCGAGGTCAAGATTTCGCGATACAGGATAGACGGCAAATCTGGTGAATTGGGATACGTGCAGTATGGTCAAACTGACGCTCGACCAAAGACAAGTGCCGATTATCTCAATGCGATCGCCGTGTGTCTTGGCGGCATAGCCGCCGAACTGGAAATCTTCGGATCATTTGCAGACGGCTCTTCCGGCTCTGAAACCGCAGACCTGAACAGGGCAACGGAACTCGCGACAATGCTCGAGGGCGGTCTTGGTATGGGGCACACGCTCGTCGTCGAGGGGCATCGACCGGGGCACCTCGAGCGGTTGCGCACTTATAATCCCGAGCTTCGGATGCACGTTCACGACGTCTTGCAGAGGGAGTTCGAGCGCGCGAGGTCGATAATTCAGACCCGCCGGACGGCTCTCGACGCCATCGTCGAACGTTTGATGGAAACGAATGCCATGAAGGGCGATGAGGTCATCGACATCGTACAACGACATAAAATGCCGAGGGTAAGCCTTGCGAAGCTGCCACGTCGCGACATGGGGGCATAGATGGCGAGGAAACGCCGAGGAAGGCGGAGTTATCGTCGCGACACGAAGGGACCTGATAGAAAAAAGTCGCTTGGGTCGGGTCTCGACGAGATCGGCTTTCAGCCGCTTGGACGCCGCATTGTGCTTGAAAGCGCGTGTGATGCGGAAGGACCGTTAAAACACCCAGCTCCGAGCGGTGCCCACTACGACCGTAGCACTGGCCGGATTACAGTCGAGTTCAACAATGGCTCGGCCTTCATGGTACCTGCTCGATCTCTCCAGGGCTTGGTTGAAGCATCCGAGAGTGACATTGCCGAAGTCGAAGTGCTTGGGGAGACGGGCCTTCACTGGGAGAGTCTCGATGTCGACCACGAGATCGCGCTCCTGATCAGCGGAGTTTTCGGCACCCCCAGTTTCATCGCGGAATCTGCGACGCGCGCCATGGAACTGCATAACAAAATGCAAAATTTAACAGTCACCGCCTGGGCTGGCCCCGTTATCGACTATCTCTCGCACAATATTCCCTACAATCATGAGGTGGGTTGGGAACATTACCACATGACCGCCTACGAAGTCGGGTGCTTGGTCCTAGCGGCGCTGGGCCAGGCGGACGAGATCGACGGAGGAGCTAGACCGCGCCTTTCACCCGTACTTTCCGATGTTCCGCCAAGATGGGACGACATATCGACCGCCGTCATTTATGTCGCCGCACAGAACGCGCAGTTGCAGTACCGGCCGTTCAGAAATCGCGTTCCTTCGTCAAAGGCGGACGCCGGTGACGATTCGTCAGAACCCAATATCGCGGCTGCCAACGGAGTTGGTCCAGCCTATGCGACATCCGAGGCATATTCGGTTTTGGAGGCTCTTGGACTCGTGCGGGAAGAGCGTTGGACAAAGGCCGCCGAAACCGTTCTCTGGCGAGACAATCCGAGGGAGTGGAACCTTGAATTTACGAGCGATGCTAGGTTTATCATGGCGGCTTTCGACGCTGCCGCGGCCATCCCTGAGGACATCCGCTCCCAAATAGACACGATTGTTGCCGCAACAAGTGAGGAGACGACGAGGGTGGTGCAGACGCCAAATCTCGAGAATGAAGGTAAATCTGACTTCCCTCCCGATGCCGTTCCGCCAAAAAGGTTACGCAGCATGCTTGAGGATTCCCGACGTCATCATCTTGATGTCTTGTTTTTTCGCCGGTGGCGTTTCAGCGACGGTTGGCTCTCCGCTAACGAGGCGAAATCCACTCTCGAAATTCATCACGATGCCCTGGCAATTTCGATGAGAAAGGCCGTGATGTCGTGGCTCTATCCAAGTCTGCCACTACTGGCCCTTTGACTGGCTTTTCGAGGCGGCGTCCTCTTTTTCCTCTGCCGAATTAGGACAGCATTCATGAAACTCTGGATCATCTCCGACATTCACCTCGAGTTCGGCGAACCTTTTTTGCAGACCCCGCGAGACGACGTCGACGTCCTGGTTTGTGCGGGCGACGTTCTGACCAAAGGTCTCGTCCCGAGCCTTCGATGGCTAGCCGACACGATCGCTCGTGAAATTCCTGTCATCTTCGTTGCGGGCAATCATGACTTCTATGGAGCGTCGATCGAGGAAAGCATTCGGGATTCCCGCGAATTCGCCGCTGGCTTTTCAAACGTCCATTTCCTGGAAAACGACGCAGTCGAGATCGGCGGTGTCAGGTTTATCGGCGGAACCCTTTGGACCGATTTCCGGCTGTTCGGCCGAAATCCCAGTGTCAGCATGTCGTACGCCGAAAGCGGGATGAACGACTTCAAGAAGATCAAGTTCTCAAAGGCACCGTACCGCAAATTCAAGCCGATCCACGCTTACCGGAAGCATATCGAAACTCGGGATTTCATTGCGGCAGACCTGCGCAAGCATACCCGACCGAAGTCAGTTGTCGTTACGCACCACGCTCCGTCTCCACGTGCGATCGCCCTCGGTTTTCGACACGATCCACTCTCCGCCTGCTATGCTTCGGATTTGGAAGACCTGATAACGGAGGCGGGGCCGACATTGTGGGTGCATGGCCACGTGCACCACCGGAATGACTACATCATCGGGTCCACGAGAGTCGTCTCGAATTCGAGAGGATATCCGGGCGAGGCCACTGGTTTCGACCCAACCTTCACGATCAAAATATAGGGCCAAAAAGACGCGCTGTGCCGTGAGCTTCCCCGACCAGTGCTTCGGTGTCTCAATGTTTGAGACACGCATTATGGACGGAAATGCCTTCTATCCGGGCATCGCGACTGCTTATTTATCGTGGCAGCAGGACGAGACTGTCGCGGCGCTCGTTGTTGGTGCCTACGGGGCATGACATCCCGCCTCTCGTCAAAAAATGGAGTGGTATTTCGCAGGTCAACTCGGCGCGGAAACATTCGTATCCCCCGTTTGAGGGATACGTTCTCTCCATAAACTACTTATGATGAACCTCGATATGTTTTGGTATCAGCCTCCGAAAGGTAGGCGCATCGACCGCCTGCGAGAGAATCGGCGCATGTTAGAACAAGGTGTCTCCCGATGAATGGAAAAATTATTTCGAGCTTTAAGACATGTCTGAATTATACAATTATGTTTTTCGCATCTATAACTTCTTTTGTAATAGTAATGCCGCAAACAACATTCGCAGGTGTTTATTATAGTAGCGACCCAGCTGTAGCCAGAGAAGAGCGTGCACAGTACGAATATTTTAAAACCCAATGTCCAGATGACAGAGAGAATGATCTTTACGGAGAGCGTTATTATAGATGCGTAGAAGATTTATTTGATCGTTGGCAGTCGTCTAGGAAAAGTAAAAACGTCGCAAGGCCCGCGCCCAAGAAAGAACGCTCAGTGCGAAAGAAAGAAGGCTACATTGGCAAATCACAAGATGCGGGCAATTTGACCGATCCCGCGAACGTAGAACCTGATCCCGATTGGGCTCGTGATACAAGAAAGCGGATTCTCGACGGCAAAGGGGAGAAGGAGGTTGCCGTCAACCACAACCCCAATCGGCTGGCACCTTATGGTGCCTCGTCGTGCGCTGAGATCAAGCCGGCAGCCAACAGGGGTACGATTGACTGGGACTGGGTCACCGTCAGAAACAAATGCTCCTACCCCTTGAAGGTCCTCACGTGCTATTACGACAAAGGCGAGGATGCCAGATGTGCAACTCACAACAAGAATGCGACCTGGGGCTTATCGGGGACGATCAACCCCGGCGGAATGGTGACTAGCGTGGCGACCTCGAAGCAGTGGCCATGGTTCGTGAAGGTTATCGTCTGCGATATGCGAGACGGAAACAACCTCCTGTGCGTGCCGCCCGAACGTCTCACAAAATAGGAACCCCTAGTCAGCATCAGCGGTGTGCATCGCATCTATCGCCGCAAGGGTGCCTTTGCCATACCGGCCATCGACGACACCCTGGTAAAAGCCGCGGTCGATCAGTCGTTGCTGGAAGGCTTTGAGGAACTCCGGTGCCCAATTGGCCCAACCTGCCTTCAGGTGGTCCCGAGCCACGGAACTCTTCTGCACGGCCAGTTCCGCGAGATCGACAGCAAGGGCAGTGTCCTTTCTGACGCCCTGACCTCGCGAAAACAAAGCCGCGAGATTGAGATTGGCGTAGGTGTTACCGGCCGCGGCCGCCTTCTCATACCAGATGCCAGCCTCACGGTAGTTCTGGCGGACGCCCTTTTCGTCGTGATAAAGGACCCCGATTTCGTTCATTGCTCTCCCGTCGCCTGCGTCGGCAGCTTTCCTGTACCAGGCGAGAGCTTCCTTGTAGTTGCGCTTGACCCCTTTGCCGTCGGCGTAGAGGAGGCCGACATTCGACATGGCAACCCGATTTCCTGCTTCGGCCCCCTTCTTATACCACTCCATGGCCGCGGCATAATCGGGCGGGGTGGAGGTTTGACGAAGCCAGCCCAACTGGTTGAATGCACTATCGTCGCCTTTCTCTGCTGCCATGATGTACCATCTGCTCGCCTCCGTTAGGTCCTTCGGAACTCCTTTGCCGTTTAAGTACAGATAGCCGATATCGCGCATCGCGCCCGTCGATCCATTTTCAGCGGCTTTTCTGTACCACTCGATCGCTTTGAGGGTGTCCTTCTCTACGCCCTTGCCGTATTCATACAATGCCCCGAGGTTCCTCATCGACCCGTGGTGACCGGCCTCCGCTCCTTGCTCGAACCACCGCCTGGCTTCAGGATAGCTTTGCGCGACCCCTTTTCCGTAGTAGTACAAATCCCCAATCTCGTTAGCAGCGTCGCCCAGCTTGGCCGCAGCAAGTACGTAGAACTTCATGGCTTCCGTATAGTCTTGCGGAACGCCGTCACCCTGTTCGTAGGCATTGCCGAGGTTCACCGCGGCCCGCAGGCTTCCTAGTTCGAATGCTTTTCGATACCGTTTCAAGGCGACGTCACGGTTGGCCACTCCGCTTGCGGGATCGTCATAAATATCGCCCATGAGCAGGAATGCATCTGCTGTTGACGCCTGAAGGTACCAATGAATGGCCTTATCGATGTTTTTCTCGACTCCCCAACCATATTGAAACGATAGGCCCGCGCTCTCGGCACCATCGACGCTGCCAGCTTCGGCCGCTTCGATGAATAGTTTGAGGGCTTTTACATCGTCTTCGGCAACGCCCTTGCCACTTTCGTACATCCATCCCAGACGAGCCGTTGCAGCATCGCTACCGCGGTCGCTGGCCCTGCTGGTGGAAGCCAGCGCAGTATCATCGT
>NZ_JABEPH010000302.1:0-7794 GCF_013004495.1 Rhizobium sp. SEMIA 4085 | reverse complement strand
CTGCAATGCCTTTGGGTAGATGGACAGGGTGGCAATGGCCCAGATGGTCAGAGAAAACCCGGCGTTAAGGCCGAACCCGTACAGACCGCCCGTAACGACGCCACTGCTCGCAGCTGACAGAAGCAAAGCCTTTGTTGAACCCTTCATCTCAAACCCCCCTCCATTGAGAGTCCGAATGATAAAGACGGCCCCCCTTGAAGTCGAATAGCGATATCGGATTACAACTTTCCAGCGGGCGAAGCGGCCGAGAGGAAAATGCCCTGTAGTCTGGGCCTCTGGCCGAAAAGCGATTATTTTTCCACTGTGATGAGAAAATCAACACGATCAAAAGGCCGACCGGCGCATGAGCCCTCCGCAATGGCGCGGCGCTTCGTCGAAGCGATGGCCCGCTCTGGCGTACCGCAAAGCGAGATCGCTGCCGTGATCGCTGTCACGACGCCTACGCTACGCAAGCACTATCGCGGCGAATTGCAGCGCGGAGCCGCTATTGTCGAGACGCGACTTGCCAGTCACCTGCTGCACATCGCTAGCGGGAAGGACGGAACGGCGCTGAAGGCGATTATTTTCGCTCTGCAATGCAGATTCGGCTGGACGAAGTTCGCGCCTCCGCCGCCGCACTGATTGGCGATATGATCTGCTGATAAGTGCAGTTCGCGTGATTGCAATCTATAGTCCCGATGCGCTTTAATGCATCCGCATTTTGCTGGGGGAAATCATGAAACTGAATCTTATTGCAAGCGCGCTACTGTCTGTGGCGTTGGTTAGTTGTGCGACCACGAGTGAAATGCCTCTCGCTCCGAACGTGGTGCGGCTCGATACGAACGCAAGCGGGTTGATTTTCACCAGCGCAGCAGGGGCAATCACGATGAAGAAGGCCGCAGAGGCTACCCTTAAGCGTGGATATACCCATTTCAGGCTTGAACAGGCTCAAACCGCACAGGGTTCGCGTTTTGTGGGTATGAACACTAATACGAGCGGCTTCGGGCAAGCCTCGGTCTACGGCAACACAGCTTATGGAAGCTACAGCGGCTCGTCGTTCAGCACTCCCATGTATGCACCAACCGCCCAAATCGGCGTCACGGTCGTGATGTTTCATGCCAGCGAGGCCGGTGCCAAAGGTGCATTCGATGCCGCCGATGTGCTGGCGAAAAAGGGCAAGGTATAAATCGCCGTTCTTCATTGATCCTGAATGACGGGCAAACACGGCTGGACTTTGTAATATGACGGCGTAGAGGACATTTCAAATCCCCTTGAGAGCGTAGTTTATCGGCGCGAACAATATTAAGATTGTCAACAAAATCGCGCACAGCGAATGCACGATGATTGATATACGGTTGAGTTCTTTTACACGTCGCCTGAGCCATTCCGGGCACGCAGGGTCATTTACATCGATCCATCGGAAGTAGGTTCCGGCACTCTTGATGCCATACTTCTTCGCAGCCACTACGTGTGAAGCATTCATCCATCCTACGTACAGGCTGAATGCGAACCAGACGAGAAATAAAGCCGCGTAGAGATATACAGTCATCAATCCAATTCCGAACTCCTGGCTGTAGCGTTATTTTGTTGAGCCCCCCGCTCGCCCCGAGCACGGGCCACAGCTGCCATTTCCTCCTGCCGGCATCTTCCCTCGGCAAGCCCGGAAAACGCTCTCACGGTGCCCGCAGGCGGACAAAACGGGACCATACGGCCAAGTGCGGTTCGGCTGGCCGAAATTCGCACCGTCGCGCAATTTCAGAAACTCCAGCCTTTGGCTTTCAGGAAACCCTCGAAAGTCGTACAAGCAATTCCAAAATGTTCGCAAACATTTGGGATCTTTGCGGAGTTTGGTTTTAAACGTTCCTGGGTTACCACGGTGCCGCTGCAGGCCTTAGCGGCGGCAATTAGAAAAGGATCTGCAACCGGCTGACCAGTCATTTGCGCTTTGGAAGAAATCAACTGTTGGAAATGAGGAACTGCGAAAATTTGCCCGACGAATTCCGCCTCGGCTGGTGTGGGAGGATTGAATATTTTCGAATTATTCTTGGCCCACGCTATTACATTTGTCTCGGGGCACGCCTCAAGTTCGCGTAATACCTCGCGGACGGACACAACGACACCGCCATCCACCTCTGCCTGGAACAGCTTCCAGAAAGTTGGAAATACCTCACTGTAGTATCGCTCAAGCTCGCGAAAGCTGCTCGTGTCCACAATATAAATCATGCAGCCATGCCGCGCAGGAACCGGCCTTCCAACTCGTCGACCTGCTTGGGCTTCACACCGATAAAGTCGGCGGCTTCGTCTACGCTGATCTGGCGTCGGCCATAGCGAGCAAACACCTCGCTCATAAGCCGTTCGCTCAGATAGGCACCTTTGGTGTTATAGAAGTCCCCGCCAGTGCCTCCCTTGTCGACCTTTTGGCCGTCCCACTCGCGCTTGCGCTTCTCATAGAAGCCTTGACTGACGCGATCTGCATCGCGAAACCGCCGCAGAATAACCTCGCGGCTTACGCGATAGCGCGCAGCAAGGGCAGCAAAAATATCTGACGGAAGACCTTCCACATTTTGCGGGAGAGCGGCCACCTGCGCAGCGAAATCTTGAGCAGGAACCAGTATATCGGCAGCGATCTGATTGCAGAAGCGCTCTATCTTCTGCTCTGCAGGTGATAACCGATTTAAGGGCGCTTCATCGAAAGTGCTTATCGCGCGCCGGCTCATTAGGATATGGGCCAACTCGTGCAGCAAACTGAAAATTTGTCGCGTTTTTGTGGTGCTGTTATTGATCATCATTACGGGCAATTCAGGATGTTCTAAGCAGAAGCCCGATATCTCCTTCTGCTTGAAGGTATCTTTGAATACGAAAACGCCTCCACCCTCGATCGCTTTTCGCCAAACCTTCAGCGCCTCCTCGCCGTCTGGTGCACCCCAGTCACGGGCGCCAGGCGCGGGAACACCAAGCAAGGCGCGCACCGCGGCGGCTTGCTGCGCGCTGGGCTTCGATGCGTCCAAGTCCACACGCTTCCATAAGGGTTCGACTGCAGGCGAGCGCCCACCAAATAGCTCGACAAGAGACGCCTGGTACGCGTGTGCGCGTCGGATTAGCAACACAGTGTCGCGGCGCAGATTGCGTAGGTCGGTATCCGGCAGAGCGCGGAACTCAGCCTCTGGCCTAGGTTCTTTGGGCGGTGACGGCAGGAAGAAAATCGCTAATGGTCGCTTGTAAAGTTCATAGGCAAGCTTCTCAAGCTGCGCGTACGACGGCGCATCTGCCCCAGACTCCCAAGCGTCGATCTCTTCGACCGCCTTCTTGAGACGCCCGGCAACTTCTTCAGTAGAAAGGTGCGCCGATTCCCGCGCCCATTTTAGGAGCGCCGGTTGAATGCCGGGCAATGATACCGCCTTAGCCATGCTGACTTTCTTCTACTCTCAGCATTGAACCCTACCTTGGACCCCTTCGAAGGCCAAGCTGCCTCTTCCTTTTGTTTGACGATGGCAGTCGAGCCTTGCCGGTGGCTGTATGGATGGTCTTTGCAATTATCAATGGACGATTCGTTGGATGTTTGCGACGGGTGGGAGGTGCTGTGATCGCTTGCGTCCACCTCCCGGGCCACAGGGCGCTCATTTCCTTCCGGCGGTATCTTTTCCCCGGCCAACCCAGAAAACGGGCTGGCGGCGCGCCCCAGGAGGCAAAGCGTGGCTTTATCGCCGGGTCGCGATGCCCCACAGGCCGGCGAGGTCGTCCAGCCCCATGCGAAGCATGTCAGCGCCCGTTAGCCTCTCCCGTTTACTCGCCAGGAGTTCGGTCAGCGCAAAGCCTTCGCCGCAGACCGCCGAGACCAACCGATACATGCGGACGCCGAGCAATGCCCGGCATCGGGCCAGTTCCTTGCCCGCGTTAACCTGCCGTTCCGTGATCGGATCGCGCGCCTTGCCGCCGTCGACATGCTCCCGGCCGTAATCGATAGCCGACGCACCCTTGCCACCCATAGCCTCAAACAGCGCCCGGAAACGATCAGCGGCCGCAACCTGGGCGGCATCGAGCACACCGCGCGAGGCCAATGTCGTGATCGCGCTTTCGCGGATGTTCACAATGGCCGGGATCGTTCGCGGGTTTGCCGAATCCGCCGGATGGGCGCGGGAGAAATAGGGATTCTCTACGAGGGTTGGGCGGAGCTTTGGCGCAGGCATGGCCGCAAGAATGCCAGATCCTCGGGGAAACGGGAAGGGAGCTGTGGGGGAACGTTACGAGAACAGACTGCTACCATTTTGCTACCGAACTCGGTAGCACGAGGAGAAACTGGAGTGGACGAAACAGGAGATCAGTGACGTTAAATAACTGAAAAATAAGGACGGGATAGCACGGCTCCACACAGGAGAGGATGGCGGTAACCGGATTTCAAGACCGGTTCCTTAAACCACTCGGACACTCTTCCTTGCGCGCCTTATGGCGCAAAGGATATGGCCAATGCAAGGGTCGGGCGCAAAAATCTGGCGCCGGAAGACCCGGCTGGATGACGATTGCGCGATGCGCCGTTAGGGATTTGTAAACCATGATCATTAAAATTGTTTCTATCACCACGAAATCATTCGCATATTTGCGGTGATGGCCGCCGAGTTAAAGTCTCGTTAGGTGAGTGGGAGTAGGCATGACTGGCCGGTTGTCGGGCAGGTTCTTAACCATACTATCTTGGGCGGCGTGGGACATATGAGACTGGAATACGGGGCGACCTCTTTCGCAACGGGTACGCGGTGGCTGGCGTTGGCGTTGATGTGCGCCACCGTCACGGCTTGCGGTACGACTTCGCAGGCGCCAAAGAAGCGCGCTCACGGCAAAGAATATTTCTCCGAAAAAGAATACGGCGTCAAAGCCAGCCCGCGCGTTGCCAGTGGCGCCAACATACCAAAGGGGGGCGGGCGCTACATCGTCGGCAACCCTTATGAGGTCAAGGGCAGGTGGTATTATCCCAAGGAGGACTTCGCCTATAACAAGGTGGGCGTAGCCTCGTGGTATGGCTCCGCATTTCACGGCCGGTTGACGGCAAACGGCGAAGTCTACGACCAGATGCATCTTTCCGCGGCGCATCCGACTTTCCCTCTACCGAGCTACGCACGTGTCACAAATCTAGAAAACGGCTCGTCGGTGGTCGTGCGCGTCAACGACCGCGGCCCTTATCACGAAGGCCGCATCATCGATCTTTCCAACAAGACGGCGGACATGCTCGACCTGCAGCACAGCGGCACCGGCAAGGTACGCGTGCAGTATGTCGGCAAGGCGCGCATGGACGGGCACGATATGCCTTACCTGATGGCCTCCTACGTGCCGAAGGGAAGCCGGATTCCGGGGGTCAATCCGGGAGGTCAGATCGCAACCGGGGTGATGGTGGCGTCGAACAGCAAGCGGATCACCGGCGATCAGCTGCAGAGCCTTGGGACTTTGACCGTGGATCAATCGCGCGTGCCGGTGCCGATGTCCGCGACGGCCTATGGCGGCTCGACGCCGAGCGCTCGCTACAATGCGGCACCGGTGGCGACACCAGCTCTCCGAAATTCAGGACAGTCTATCGAGCAGATGGTCGTGCTTCCGGAAATCGGACCTGTTCCCTATGAGCGTCCATATGGTTACGGGCAGGGCGGTTCGCTCGCGATGGGCTACCAGGACGAGGACGTGAAGACGGTGACCGTAGAGCTTGCTCTCGACGCCGTCATGGTCCGTAATGACGGGCTGACACAGGATTCGATCCTCGCCGCCCTCAAGCGCCAGCAGGCAAAACAGATCGCGCCCTGATTGGAAGCGATTGCGCGCAGCGCGCGCTGCCTCTAACGTCCGGAGCCGAACCTTCGATCCTATGGAGCCTCGATGTTGAAGCATCTGCTTCGTCTTTGCGCGTGCCTTCTGCCCTTCGCTTCGCCATCCTACGCTGCCGAAACCGCGCCCGCCGGCTTTGTAACCAAGGCCGCACAGGCCTACATGATCGAGGCATCCACCGGAACGGTGCTGCTTGCGAAGAACGAGGAGCAGAGTTTTTCACCCGCCTCGCTCGCAAAGCTGATGACGATGGATCTGGTCTTCGGCTCGTTGAAGAAGGGCGAGATCACGCTCGACACCGAATATCCGGTTTCCGAATATGCCTGGCGGACGGGAGGTGCTCCGTCGCGGACGGCAACGATGTTTGCCGTGCTGAAATCCCGCATCCGTGTCGAAGACTTGATCAAGGGCGTCGCCATCCAGGGTGCCAACGACGGATGCATCATCCTTGCGGAGGGCATGAGCGGCTCGGAGGGCAATTTCGCTGCCGCAATGACGCGGCGGGCGGAGGTGCTCGGCATGGCGAAAACGGTCTTCGGAAACTCGACCGGCCTGCCGGACGGCAAGAGCAAGGTATCGGCGCGTGACTTGGTGACGCTTGCGATCGATCTGCAGCAATCCTATCCCGAATATTATCATTATTTCGCGCACCCCGATTTCGAGTGGAACAGGATTTTCCAGCGTAACCGCAACCCTTTGCTCGGCCTTGGACTTGGCGCGGACGGACTGGCGACCGGCTTTGCAGAGGGCGAGGGCTATTCGATCGTCGCCTCGGCGGAGCGAGATGGAAAGCGGCTCTTCCTGGCGCTCGGCGGCACTGCTTCCGACAAAGAACGGACCGAGGAGGCAAAGCGCATCCTGGAATGGGGGCAGACGGCCTTCGAGGACCGGCAGCTTTTCGCTGACGAGGAAATCGTCGGCGCGGCCAGCGTCTATGGCGGCCAGGCCGGGAAAGTGGACCTCGTCGCGAGGGGGGCTGTCAGCGTCTACATTCCGGTAAGCAATCCTGACAGGCTCTCGGCGCGGATCGTTTACCGCTGGCCGTTGATGGCGCCCGTCGCGGCCGATGCCGAAGCGGGCACGCTGGTCATATCGGCGGGCGGCCGCGTGTTGCGCGAGGTGCCACTTTACACCGCCCATGGCGTCGAGCAGGGTTCGCTGACGAGCCGGGCGGTCGACGCGCTTCTGGAACTCGGCGAATCGCTGTTCTTCTCGTGGCTCTGGGACAAGGCCGAGCCCACCTGATCGCCATATTCATTGCCTAAATTGCCGGGGAAGGACCCGATGGCGCCCAGCCTGAAGGTTTCGCTTGGCCCCGTCTTCGGATAGATAGGAAGAAAGCCCGGTGGCGCGGGCGCAGAAGTTTACGGGAATGTGTCATTGTCATCCGGTACGGGATTGTTCGTTACGTTTGAAGGCGGGGAAGGGGCTGGTAAATCCACGCAGATCCGCCGGCTGGCGGAAGCGCTGAGGGCGCGCGGCCATGAGGTTCTGCTGACGCGGGAACCCGGCGGGTCGCCTGGTGCGGAAGCCGTGCGCCACGTGCTGCTGTCGGGTAGCGCGGAAGCCTTCGGCACGCGCATGGAAGCCATTCTCTTCGCCGCAGCCCGTAACGATCACGTCGAAGCGGTCATTCGCCCGGCGCTTCTCCAGGGCAAGATCGTGCTGTGCGACCGGTTCATGGATTCTTCGCGCGTTTATCAAGGCGTGACGGGCAATCTCGAGGCGGACTTCATCGAGACGCTGCAGCGGATCGCCGTCAACGGCGTCTTACCAGATTGCACGCTGATCCTCGACATTCCGGCAAGGCTTGGTCTGGAGCGAGCAAAGACGCGCGGTGCGGCGACGGCGGACCGACCGGACCGTTTCGAAAAGGAAGAACTTGAAACGCACGAAAAGCGCCGCGAAGCCTATCTCGACATAGACGCGCGCGAACAGGAGCGATGCCACGGCGACAACGCGCAGCAGGCAGAAGAGCCGAGTGCCGCGGAAATGCGTGAGAACGTCAAT
>NZ_JABEPH010000027.1:0-28162 GCF_013004495.1 Rhizobium sp. SEMIA 4085 | reverse complement strand
CGTATTGCGCCCGGACTGTGAAGAGGCCTTCTCGGCCCCCTTTCCGTCGCCGCGTCGCGTGAATTGGGAGCGGGGGCGTGTGGCCCACGGCTACCTCTCCCAGTGCGAGCCCGTCGGGGCGGTGGCCAGCGCCTTGCCTCTGCTTTCTATGTCCCCGCGCAAGACTACCGCCATTCTCGCCGGCGCCTTTGCCTACATGCGGCCTGGGGGTGCGTTTTACCAATTCACTTACGGCCCACGCTGCCCTGTGCCGCGGCCAATCCTCGACCGGATGGGACTCAAGGCAAGGCATATCGGCGGCACGATGCGGAACCTGCCTCCTGCCGCAGTCTACAGAATTTCGCGCCGCAAGCCGCTTGAGCTCTCGCGGGAGCGCTTCAAATATCGTAGCAGGGAAGCGGAGATGGAAACGGCCGCAGGAGAGACTGGCGGCTGATGCAATCGGACGCAAATGGCTGAAACGAAACAGACCAGCGCCGCTGAAGGGCGCCGCGAGCGCAAGCGGCGCCAGACGCGCGAGCGCATTGAGCAGGCGGCGATGACGCTGTTTCTCGAACGCGGCTTTGATGCAACGACGATCGAGGACATCACGGATTCCGCCGACGTCTCGAAACGCAGCTTTTTCGATTATTTCCCCTCCAAGGAAGAGGTCGTCTTCGCCTGGCAGGATTCCTTTGCCGACCGGCTGATGGCTACCATCGCCGCAAGGCCAAAGAACGAGTCGCCCCTGAAGGTCGTTGAAGAAGCAATCGTGGAAACCGTCGCCGCTTCCGCCGATGAACGTGGGCTCGCCCTTGGTGAACTCATCCGTCGCACGCCCGTGCTGAAAGCGCGCGATCAGATGAAATATGCGAAACTTGAGCAGAAGCTGACCGAAGCATTGGTCGCAAGAGGCGGCGAAGGAAAGGAAGTCCGGGCGCGCATGCGGCTTCTCTCTGCGATTGTCATCGGTGCATTGCGTGTCGGCGGCGAGCGCTGGCAGGAACGTCCGCCAGAAGGCCCCCTCGAGGCCTTTGCGAGGGAGCTTTTTGCGGATCTTTGGAAGATGCTGGCGGATTTTGGCGACCAAGCGAAAATTCGGCGGTAGGCAATCGCGCTTTTCCGGATGATTTTTTAACCAGCTGATCAAAATTGCTGCAAAATGAGGCGCCTTCGCAAGATTGCGCGTCGAGCCATGCATGAGACGCATTGCTGCGTTGCGGTAATAACCCTATTCTCGATGAAATCAATCGGGTACTTATAGCTTCGTAAGCAGCGCACTCCTCCTCCCAGCGCTCTTACGCAGACTGGTAACACTCCTCCTCCCAGTTGCCAGTCAGGATCAAGAGCCCGGTGCACCTCCTCCCGCGCCGGGCTCTTTTCTATTTCAGCCCTGAAACCGGTCTGCCCATCTGTTGCGAGGCTAACGGCTGCGTGCCTTATTTGACTCCCCTTGCCCCCGCGGCGTATCTGAGCACCAGAGCCGTAGAGCGTTCAGCCAGGCGTCGATGTTGGAGTAGGGGATGTTTGACGGATCGGGGGCCATGCGGAAGATGCTTGCGAGCCTGACGCTTGCTGCCTTCCTGTTATCGGCCTGCGGCGGACGGCACATCGGCGTGATGACGCCGGTAGGATCCGTGCAGCCGGGCACGTCGAAAGTCGATCTTCTCGTCGCAACCACGCGCGCGCAGGACAAGGATCCCGCCGTCCTCTTTTCCGGCGAGCGCGGCACCGGCCTGATGGTCAATGCGGTCAACGTTTCGATACCGCCGGATGCCAATCGCAAGATCGGTCAGGTGCAATGGCCGAAGCGCCTGCCGGCAGATCCGCTTCGCGATTTTGTTACCGTGTCCGTCGATCCGCTGGAAGGAGAGCGGGCGGGCGAGGTCTGGCTGAAGAGCCATATGCCGAAGAGCCGCCGCGTGCTGGTCTTCGTCCATGGCTTCAACAATCTCTACGAGGATTCCGTTTACCGCTTCGCACAGATAGTTCACGATTCGCATGCGGACGTGGCGCCGGTGGTCTTCACCTGGCCGTCGCGCGGAAGCATCTTCGACTATAACTACGACAAGGAAAGCACGAATTATTCCCGCGATGCGCTGGAAGAGCTGCTGCGCCGCGCCGCCCAGAACCCGGCAGTCAGCGATATCACCATCATGGCGCATTCCATGGGCACTTGGCTAACCGTTGAGGCGCTACGCCAGATGGCGATCCGGGACGGGCATGTTGCAAGCAAGATCAACAACGTCATCCTTGCCTCACCCGATCTCGACGTTGATGTTTTCGGGCGGCAATTCGTAAGCCTCGGCGAGGAGAGACCGCACTTTACCATCTTCGTTTCACGCGACGACCGGGCGCTGGCGCTTTCGCGGCGCATTTCCGGCAATGTCGATCGCCTCGGCCAGATCGATCCTTCGGCGGAGCCCTATCGCAGCAAGCTCGAGGCGGCGGGCATAACCGTCCTCGATCTCACCAAGCTCAAGGGCGGCGACAGGCTGAACCACGGCAAATTCGCCGAAAGCCCGGAAGTCGTGAAGCTGATCGGCGACCGGCTGATCGCCGGCCAGACGATCACCGATTCGCAGGTCGGTCTTGGCGAAGCGGTTGGTGCGGTCGCGATCGGTGCCGCGCAGACGGTCGGCAGCGCGGCCAGCGTTGCCGTCAGCACCCCGATCGCGATTTTCGATCCGCGCACGCGCCGCAACTATGATGCCCAGTTGAAGCGCTTCGGCCAGTCGGTGGAAAATACCGCGGGCTCGGTCGGCGATTCGGTCGGTGCCGGTTTGCCGACACAATAAAATTCCTCATAGGCATTCATCTCATTCTGATATATCACAATGCAAGTCGTACCGGTAAAGCCTTGCCTTGATGGATGATATATGACGAATGAGAGGAAGCAGACCGTCGCCGTTGTCGGCGCAGGCGTAATCGGCGCATCGATCGCCTTCGAAATGCAGCAACGCGGTTTTCAGGTGACGCTGATCGACAAGGGCGAGCCGGGCCGTGGCGCATCCTACGGGAATATGGCGAGCATCGCGCTCGATTTCACCGCCGGTTCTGGACCGGCGACCTGGAAGAAAATTCCCCGCTGGCTGATGGATCCCGAGGGACCGGTCTGGCTGCGTCCGTCTTACGCACCCAAGATGCTTCCATGGTTCCTGCGTTTCATCGCTGCCGGCCGTCCGTCCCGTCTGCGCGGGATCGAAGATGCAGGCATGAACCTGACCCGACGGGCGCTAGGCGATTTCCGGACCATGCTTTCTGCAATCGGCGCACCGGAACTCATGACAGAGGAGGGTTGCCTTGCCATCTATGAGACGGAAGCTGAATTCGCCGCCGACCGCGGCCATATCGAGTTAATGCAGCGCTATGGCTTCGATTTCGAGATATTGAACAGCGGCGTGATCCGCCATTACGAGCCGGAACTTTCGCCCTCGATCGCGAAGGCCGTGCTTTTGCCGGACAACAAATCGATCCGTGATCCCTACCAGTTGGTGATCAAGCTTGCGGGCGCCGCTCAGGCGGCGGGCGCGCGCCTCGTTTCAGGTGTCGTGCGCAATATCGAACGCAAACCGGCGGGCGATGCTGTTGTGCTGCTTAAGGAAGGCGGCCGCATCGAGGTCAACTCCGTGGTACTGGCAGCCGGTGTGCATACGCGCGAGCTTGCAGCAAAGCTTGGCGAGCCGATCCCGCTGGAGACCGAGCGTGGCTATCACACGCAGATCATGAAGCCCGGCATCTCGATGCGCTATTCGGTCATCTGGCCGCATCGGGCTTTCATGGTGACGCCGACGGCCGGCGGCATTCGCGTCGGCGGCAACGTCGAGCTGGCGGGTCTTGACGCGCCGCCGGATTTCCGCCGACCGCGATTGCTCGTGCGCCATGCGCAGCGTGCGCTGCCCGGTTTGAAGATCGAAGAGGCAACCGAATGGATGGGCCATCGCCCGGCGCTGCCGGATACGATCCCGATCATCTCGCCTTCATCGAAGATACCGGGGGTGTGGTATGCAACCGGCCACGGCCATCTCGGCCTGACGCTTTCGGCGACGACAGCGCAGCTGATCGCCGATATGGTGATGGGGCGCAAACCCACGGTCGACATGACCCCCTTCCGCATAACCCGATATTAGGAGGAACCGATGTCCGATAGCACGAAGCCCGTAGCGCTGATTACCGGTGGCGGCCGTGGCATGGGCGAGGCGATTGCCCGCGAACTGGACGCGCAGGGCTATCGTCTGGCGCTGATGTCTCCCTCCGAAAGCTGCGAGAAGCTGGCCTTCGAGCTTGGCGGCGTTGCCTCGCGCGGCGTGGCGGAGAAGGCCGAAGACATCCAGGCGATTTTCGACCTGACGATGAAGACCTATGGCCGCATCGACGCTGTCGTGAACCACACGGGTCATCCGCCGAAGGGCGACCTCCTGGATATCACCGATGAGATGTGGGCGCTCGGTTCCGACATGATGATCCTATCGCTGGTGCGCATGGCCCGCCTCGTGACGCCCGTCATGCTCAAGCAGGGCAAGGGCGCTTTGGTAAATATCACGACCTTCGCCGCTTATGAACCGTCACTGATCTTCCCCGTTTCCTGCACCTATCGCGCGGCGGCAGGCGCCTTCACCAAGCTTTATTCGGATCGCTATGCTGCGGATAATATCCGCATGAACTGCATCCTGCCCGGTTATATCGACAGCCTTAACCACAAGCCGGAAACCGCTGACAAGATCCCGATGAAGCGCATCGGCCATATGGAAGAAATCGCAAAGACCGCAGCTTTCCTGCTTTCCGACGGCGCGGGCTACATCACGGGTCAGAATATCCGCGTCGATGGCGGCGTCACGCGTCACGTTTGATAGGAGTATGAAATGAGGTGGAAGCGTACCATCCAGCTTCTGGACGTTCACTGCGAAGGCGAGATCGGCAAGGTCGCGATTGGCGGTCTGCCGAAAATCCCCGGCGAGACCGTTGCCGCGCAGCTTCACTGGTTGAACACCGACCCCAAGGGCACCGAGCTTCGCCGTTTCCTCTGCCTCGAGCCGCGCGGGGCGCCGATCGGGTCCGTCAATCTGCTCTTGCCCGCCAAGCATCCCGATGCCGATGCAGCCTTCGTCATTCTGCAGCCGGATCAGGCGCATGCGAGTTCGGGCTCGAATTCGATTTGCGTCACCACCGCGCTGCTCGAATCCGGCATCGTCGAAATGAAGGAACCTGAAACGGTCGTTACCCTGGAGACTGCGGCCGGTCTGGTAAAGGCGCTGGCAACCTGCCGCGATGGCCGCTGCGAGAAGGTGCAGCTCACCATGGTTCCGGCTTTCGTCCATCAACTGGACGTCGAGATCCAAACGCCGCATTGGGGAAAGGTCAAAGCGGACATCTGCTATGGCGGCATCATCTATGCACTGATCGATGTCCGCCAGATCAACCTGACGATTGAGAAGACCAATGCCGCAGGCCTCGTTCAGGCAGGCATGATCCTCAAGGAGATCATCAATCGCGACATCCCGGTCGTACATCCGGAAATTCCAGCCATCTCCGGTGTTGCCTATGTGATGTTCCGCGATACCGAGCCGGATGGCGCGGTGCGCACCTGCACGACCATGTGGCCTGGCCGTGCCGACCGCTCACCCTGCGGCACCGGCAGCTCGGCGAACCTGACTGCGCTCCATGCACGCGGCAGGGCCAAGGTGGGCGATATCTTCAGGTCACGCTCGATCATCGGCTCGGAATTCGAGGTTGGCTTGCAAGCGGTGACCGAAGTCGCAGGCCGCCTGGCCATCATCCCGACGATCACCGGTCGCGGTTTCACCTTCGGCCTGTCTCAGGTGGCGCTCGACCCCTTCGATCCGCATCCGGACGGCTTTGCGCTGACGGATGTCTGGGGGCCGCAGGCGGGCGAGATTTAAGAGCTAATAGTCGAAAGGCTCGACCTCGGCCTTGGCACCTTCGCCGGCAGCCTTCGGGTAGACGACGCCCTTGCGCAAGATGATATTGGCGTAGAGACGCGGCTCGCTTGTCTGAATGACGGCGTGGGCCGCGCGAACGCGGTTATAGAAATCCTGGCCGACGAGCGGCGTCACCTGGCGATGCGGCTCGTGCTTGGCGCAGCAGTCGATCATTTCCTCGTGCACGGGATCGAGCTTGTCGCGCTCTGCCTTGACGGTCGAGCGGAAGATCGCTTCCGGCACGAAATCGTCGATCGGCAGCACGCTCAAAACCGCGTTGAGCACCGGTACGACGCCGTGGCCGTCGAGGCGGATCAGGCGCCGCCCATGTTCGACACCCGGATAATTGCCGTCGACGATGGCGATCTCGTCGCCGTGGCCCATCTCGCGCAGCGTCGAAAGCAGTTGCGGACTTAAGAGCGGATCAAGTCCCTTCAGCATTTTCGATCTCCTTGAAAAGCACATTCTGGTCGGTCAGATAGCGCGCAAAGATCGGCAGGCTCGCGCCACCGATCGCGCGCGCTTGCGCCCCCACCACACCTTCGATGATCTCTGGCATCACAACACCCTGCAGGTCGAGTTTCGCGGCCTCGCGGATCGTTGCGCTTACGATACGCTTGCGCACCCAGCCGGGGAAGCCGCCGTCGATGACGGCCGCGCTGAAATCGATGATCGAGGCAGCGGCAACGATCGCCTGCGCCAAGGCTTTCGCGGTGTCCTGGATCCAGGTCTCCATCGGCGCGCCGAAATCCACCCAGTCGTCGGCGGAATACCAGAGCGGCTGAGGGTCGATGCCTTTGTCGCGCAGCATGTTTTCGAGCACGAAGATCGAGGCAATATCGAGAAGCTGGCGGTTTTCGCCGTTCTTGTCGCGTACCGGAAGCGGCCCGATCGCGCCGGCAGTGCCTGTTCGGCCGGAGAAGATCGCCGAGTTGAGGACGATGCCGCCGCCGATAAACGAGCCTATGAAAAGGTAGACGAAATCCGGGTAGGATGGGCCGACGCCGAAGACGAGTTCAGCGCCGCAGGCGCTGGTCGCATCGTTTTGCAGATAGACCGGATGTGAAACGCGCGCGGCAACTTCGGCCTGCAGGTCGAACCCGCGCCAGACTTCCATTGTGCCCTCCGGCGCACCGACCTCGTCTGCCCAGTTCCAAAGCTCGAAGGGCGCGGCAATGCCGATGCCTGCGATCCGGCTCCGTTGTCTCTCGTCGAGTATGCTTTCAAGCTCCCGGATGCCGGAAATGATGAAGGCGAGAATTTCGTCGGGTTGGGGATAGGCATATGTCCGGTGCAACTGCATTCGGATGCGCCCGACGAAATCCATCAAAACCAGATCGGCGCTGCGCCGGCCCATCTTTACGCCGAAGGAATAGACGGCATCGGGATTGAGGTGCATTGGGATTGATGGCTGTCCGACGCGGCCGCGAACGGGTTCGCCTCTTGAAAGCACCCCCTCCCTCTCCAGTTCCCTCATGATGACGGAAACGGTTTGAGCAGAAAGGCCGCTGCGGCGTGCGATGTCGGCCTTCGAAAGCGAGCCGTAGAGGCGCACCAGCGAAAGGACCAACCGCTCGTTATAAGCGCGCACCCTGACCTGGTTCGCGCCGCCCGCCGGATTCAGAATTGGTGGTGTGCCCGGCGCGTGCGTCGGACCGTCCAAGGACGACATTGGCCACTCCTCCCGTTCATTGGCCTATGCCTGATTTGTGATCAACATGCCACATGGAATTAATAATTCAATTGGATTTATTTATTGACAAGCGAATTTCTTTTCGTTCTTAATTGCGATCGTCAACAATGTGGGACGGCTTTGGAGGAGGCCTTTGACTGAATCTGCGGTGTCGTCCCGTATCTCAAATTCCGGTTCTGCCATGCGGGCGTTCCGGCTAATCTCTGGGAGGAGTTTCATGAAGAAATCAGTTCTGGCTTTCGGCGCGCTTGCACTCGGCGTTGCTTTTTCCGCTCCGGCCATGGCCGCGGATGTTTCCGCCTGCCTGATCACCAAGACGGACACCAATCCGTTCTTCGTCAAGATGAAGGAAGGCGCAACGGCCAAGGCGAAGGAGCTCGGCGTTACACTGAAGTCCTACGCCGGCAAGATCGACGGCGACAGCGAAAGCCAGGTTGCTGCTATCGAAAGCTGCATTGCCGATGGCGCGAAGGGCATTCTGATCACTGCATCCGATACCAAGGGCATCGTTTCGTCGGTCAAGAAAGCGCGCGACGCTGGCCTGCTGGTCATCGCGCTCGACACGCCGCTCGATCCGGCTGATGCCGCTGACGCGACCTTTGCGACCGACAACCTGCTCGCCGGAAAGCTGATCGGCCAGTGGGCCAAGGAAACGCTCGGCGACAAGGCAAAGGACGCCAAGATCGGCTTCCTCGATCTACTCCCCTCGCAACCTTCCGTCGACGTTCTGCGTGACCAGGGCTTCATGATGGGATTCGGCATCGACACTAAGGACCCGAACAAGATCGGCGATGAGGACGATCCGCGCATCGTCGGTCATGATGTGACCAACGGCAACGAAGAAGGCGGCCGCAAGGCCATGGAAAACCTTCTCCAGAAGGATCCGAGCATTAACGTGATCCACACGATCAACGAGCCGGCCGCTGTTGGTGCCTATCAGGCGCTGAAGGCTGTCGGAATGGAGAGCAATGTGCTGATCGTGTCGGTTGACGGTGGTTGCCCGGGCGTCCAGTCGGTCAAGGACGGCGTCATCGGCGCCACCTCGCAGCAGTACCCGCTAATGATGGCGGCTCTCGGCGTCGAGGCGATCAAGAAGTTCGCCGATAGCGGTGAAAAACCGAAGCCGACCGAGGGCAAGTCCTTCTTCGATACCGGCGTTTCGCTCGTCACTGACAAGCCGGTTTCCGGCGTCGAGTCGATCGATACCAAGGTTGGCACCGACAAGTGCTGGGGCTGAGCCTGGCTATCTAGCCACAACGACGGCCGGGGCTCGATCCTCGGCCGTTTTCGACAGACGATAAGCTCTTGCCTCAAGGACCGGCATGCGAAGACCGGAGCAAGATGGGCAATAGCTTCCGCGCGCGGTTCGGCGCGAAAGCGGAGGAGAAAATATGACTGGATCACAGGAATTCGAACGGGTTCTTGATGGCAGCGACAAGAATGTCGCGTCGTTCGAACACCAGGACATCTCGTTTCTGAAGCGTGCGCAGCACTTCCTACACTCGACGCCGGCAGCGGTGCCGCTGATCGTGCTGGTGCTGGCGATCATCATTTTCGGCATGGCGATTGGTGGGCGGTTCTTCTCGTCCTACACGCTCACGCTCATTCTGCAGCAGATCGCCATCGTCGGCATCCTCGGCGCGGCCCAGACGCTGGTCATCCTGACCGCCGGCATCGATCTTTCGATCGGCGTCATCATGGTCATTTCCGCCGTCGTCATGGGCAACTGTGCCATCACCTACGGAATTCCAACGCCTATAGCCGTCATCCTGGGCATGCTGGTCGGCGGCCTATGCGGCTTGCTCAACGGTTTTCTCGTCGCCTACATGAAGCTGCCGCCGTTCATCGTGACGCTCGGCACGTGGAATATCGTTATGGCGACGAATTTCATCTACTCGGCAAACGAGACGATCCGCGATGCGGACGTGGATGCGCAGGCGCCACTGCTCCATTTCTTCGCGCTCAGTTTCAAGGTCGGCAATGCGGTCTTGACGCTCGGCGTCATCGCCATGGTGCTGCTGGTGCTCGGGCTCTGGTATGTTCTCAACCACACGGCCTGGGGCAGGCACGTCTATGCGGTGGGCGATGATCCGGAGGCGGCAAAGCTCTCCGGCATCCAAACCAAGAGCGTGCTGCTCACGGTCTATGCAATCTCGGGCGTCATCGCAGCCTTTGCAGCCTGGGTATCGATCGGCCGCAACGGCTCCATCTCGCCGTCTTCAGCGGTCACCGATTATAACCTGCAGGCGATCACCGCGACCGTGATCGGCGGTATCTCGCTCTTTGGCGGCCGCGGTTCCATCCTCGGTACCCTGTTCGGCGCGATGATCGTCGGCGTCGTGTCCATGGGCCTCAACATGCTCGGGGCCGACCCTCAGTGGAAAGTCCTGCTGACCGGCGTGCTCATCATCGCCGCTGTCGCAATCGACCAGTGGATCAGAAAGGTTTCGGTGTAATCATGGCTGTTGAACCCATCCTTACCGCCCGCGGCCTCGTGAAGCGCTACGGACGCGTCACCGCGCTCGACAACGCAGACTTCGACCTTTATCCCGGCGAAATTCTCGCCGTCATCGGCGACAACGGCGCCGGCAAGTCGTCGCTCATCAAGGCGATTTCCGGTGCAGTTACTCCCGACGAGGGCGAGATCACGCTGGAGGGCAAGCCGGTCCACTTCAAGTCGCCGATGGAGGCGCGTGAGGCGGGCATTGAGACCGTCTATCAGAACCTTGCGCTTTCTCCTGCCTTGTCGATTGCCGACAACATGTTTCTTGGCCGTGAGATCAGGAGGCCGGGCGTGCTCGGCAGTTGGTTCCGCATGCTCGATCGGCCGGCGATGGAAAAACGCGCCCGAACGAAGCTCACGGAATTGGGTTTGATGACGATCCAGAACATCAATCAGGCGGTCGAAACGCTCTCCGGTGGCCAGCGCCAGGGTGTGGCGGTTGCGCGCGCGGCCGCTTTCGGCTCCAAGGTTGTCATCATGGATGAGCCGACAGCCGCACTCGGAGTGAAGGAAAGCCGTCGCGTGCTGGAACTGATCCTCGACGTGCGTTCCCGCGGCTTGCCGATCGTGCTCATTTCGCACAACATGCCGCATGTCTTCGAAGTCGCGGACCGTATCCACATCCACCGGCTCGGCCGCCGCCTGACGGTCATCAATCCGAAGGAATATACCATGTCGGACGCCGTGGCATTCATGACCGGCGCCAAGACGGTCCCCACGGATCCGGTTCCCGCATGAGCGTAACCATCGAGGAAATCGCCGGCGAGGTGGCCACCCGCGCCGGCGACACCAAGCGCTTCCTGATCGCCATCGCCGGTCCGCCCGGCGCCGGCAAGTCGACCATGGCCGATAATCTCGCCGATGCGCTGAGAGCGCGGGGAGAAACCGCGGAAGTGCTGCCGATGGACGGCTTTCACATGGACAACGCAGTTCTGAGCGAGCGCGGTTTACTCGCCCGCAAGGGCGTGCCGGAAAGCTTCGACGTTCGCGGTTTTCTGGACATTATCCGCGCCGTGCGTCCAGCCGACCAGGAGGTGCTGATACCGGTCTTCGACCGGTTGCGCGAGATCGCCATCGCATCTGCCCGCGTCGTCTCGCCAGAGCATCGCTTCATCATCGTCGAGGGCAATTACCTTCTGCTCAGCCAGGGCAAGTGGGCGCAGCTTGAGGGTATCTTCGACTACTCCATCATGCTTGCGCCGCCGATCGAGGTGCTGGAAGAGCGGCTATTAGCCCGTTGGCGCGGCTACGGGCTGACGGAAGAGCAGGCGAGTGCCAAGGTGTATGGCAATGACCTGCCGAATGGCAGGCTCATCCTGGAAAACCGCCGCCGCGCGGACGTGACGCTTGAGATCGCCTGACAATTGAAGCGGCAAAATGTTTGCCATGAGCCGTGCCGGGATGATAATGCGCGGGGCGGAACTTTGAAGGCCGCCCTGCCGGAGTTATAGCGCATGCAGTCCATCACCATCCGCCGCCCTGACGACTGGCACTTGCATCTGCGCGATGGCGCGATGCTTGTAGGTGTGATCGGCGATACCAGCCGCAACTTCGCCCGCGCCATCATCATGCCGAACCTCGTGCCGCCGGTCGTGACGACGGCGGACGCGAAAGCCTATCGCGCGCGGATCATCGAGGCATTGCCGAGCGGCGATCGCTTCGAGCCGTTGATGACGCTCTACCTCACGGAGCATACGAGCGCCGACGATGTCGAGGAAGGCAAGAAAAGCGGCCTGATCACGGCGGTGAAACTTTATCCGGCGGGTGCGACCACCAATTCCCATAGCGGTGTGCGCGACATGGAAAAGGCCATGCCGGTGCTGGAGCGCATGGCGAAGATCGGTCTGCCGCTTTGCGTGCATGGTGAAGTCACGACACCTGAGGTCGATATCTTCGACCGTGAGGCGGTATTCATCGAAACGGTGCTCGATCCCCTGCGCGAGCGCCTGCCGGAGCTCAAAGTCACGATGGAGCACGTAACGACGGCAGACGGCATCGACTACATCAAGTCGTCGAAAGCCAATCTCGCAGGCTCCATTACGACACACCACCTGATCATCAACCGCAATGCTATCCTGGTCGGCGGCGTCCGGCCGCATTATTACTGCCTGCCGGTCGCCAAGCGCGAAACCCACCGCCTGGCGCTGCGTGTGGCCGCTGTGAGCGGCGACAAGCGCTTCTTCCTAGGCACTGATTCGGCACCGCATATCGATCCGCTGAAAGAGTGCGCCTGTGGCTGCGCTGGCATCTATTCCTCGATCAATACGATGAGTTGCCTTGCCCACGTCTTCGAGCAGGAGGGCGCGCTCGACAAGCTCGAAGCCTTCGTCTCTCTGAACGGTCCGGCCTGGTACGGCCTTTCGCCGAACGAAGAGCGCGTCACGCTGGTGAAGCGCGACGTCCCCGTGTCATATCCGACGAAGATCGAAACCGGTGCCGGAACGGTGACGGTATTCGATCCCATGTTCCCGCTGCACTGGGACGTCGAACGCTCTTGATCGGCCCATTCAATTTTGCCTTTGTGCCGGTGAGCGGTGTTCGCGCCTTCCAGGCGGAACTCGTCGACAACAATTATCGCTACATGAAGCCGGGCGTCCAAGAGGCGCCGTGGGGGCTCGAGATGCAGGCCGTCGACCCCTTCAACAGCCGCATCACCTTCTGCGAAAGATGCTGAAAGGCGGGTGGGAGGATCAACGTCCTTTCGCTTCCATCAAAGGATCATCAGGGCTCGGACGAAGGCAACTGCGGAAAGCAGGGACGCGATCGTGCGGACGTGATTCCACCAGGTCCAATCCTTCACATAGGTATTCCAGACGCTGACGGCTTGCGCGCCATTACCGCTGACCTTTGCCAGCGCATCATTCATCGGCACGTTGAAGACGATAGTTGAGACAAAGGATGCGACGACATAGAGCCCGGCACCAGCCAACATCCAAATGCCTGCGACTCCCCGCCAGTCAATGACGGCCAGGACGGCGATCAGGACGGACAGGATGGCGGTTGGAATGAAGACGAGCATGAACGGCGAGCGCACGATCGTGACGTTGATCGAATTCATCGCCGCGATGCCCTGCTCCGGCGGAATGCGGGAAAAGGCGGTCATGATGAAGGTCGAGAAGGCAAAGAAGATGCCGGCGACAAGGCCGCTGCCGATTGCGGCGGCGACGAGCGCGACGGTGAGAATTATTCCCATGTTCATGTTCCCCAGATGCCGGTCTCCGCGGTTTCGCGGGCATATTGGCTGAAGTTTTTCGGCGGCCGCCCGAGGATTTCCGCAACACCGTTCATGACGCGCGAGTTGCGGCCGTCGAGAACCTTGCCGAAGAGCTCCTCAAGAAGATCGATCGTTTCTGTCGGCAGGTCGGCCGAAGAGAGTCCGCCCTTGAAGTCTTCCATGGAAACCTGGCGGTAGCGGATCGCCCGGCCGGTCGCCGTCGCGATCTCCGATACCGCATCCCGGAAGGTAAGCGCGCTTGGCCCGGTCAATTCGTAGATTTTGCCGAGGTGACGCTGATCGAGGAGCGCGGTAACGGCAGCATCGGCGATATCGTCGGCATCGGTGAAGGGCTCCTTGACCTCACCTGCGGGCAGGATGAGTTCTCCCGCGGCGATCGAACCCTTAAACGCGCCTTCGCTGAAGTTCTGGCAGAACCAGGATGCTCGCAGGATCGTGTAGCCGATGCCGGCGGCCTTGAGCATCTCTTCGCTGCGCTCGGCACCGTCTTCACCGCGGCCGGAAAGCAGGACGATATGCCGCAAACCGCAATCGACGGCCGTCTTCGCTAAGGCGCCGATTGCAACGGCCGCCCAGGCGACGGCGAGATCGGGCTGAAAGGTGACGTATGCGCTGGTTGCGCCCTCAAGTGCCGCGGGCCAGGTCGCTCTATTCTCCCAATCAAAGGGGCGTGTGCTGGAGCGCGAAGCGAAGCGCGACCTGATTCCGCGCTCTTTGAGCCGGGAAGCGACGCGCCCGCCTGTTTTTCCCGCGCCGCCGACGAGGATGATTTCGGAATTCTGCATTTAACTGCTCCTCCCACAAAACAAGAGAAAATCTCTTATTTGCATAATGAGATAAACTCTCTTATTTTGTCCGTCAATAGAAAAATGGAGGGCCGAATGGCGGAATGGACCGTGGTCAGGCGTAAAAGAGAATTGCAATCGGCCGGTCAACCTCGACGCATCCCGCGCCAGCAGAGGGGTCGGGAACGCTTCGAGAAGATCTTGTCAGTGGCAGTGGAACTGATCGAAAAAAACGGCAGCGACGCCCTGAGGATGAGCGAAATCGTTGAAAAGGCCGAGCTTTCCTTCGGCGCTCTCTACCAGTATTTCCCCGACAAGAGCTCCATCATCCGGACGCTTGCCGAACGCTTCAACGAGCAGGGCAGGCACTGCGTAGAGGAAGAGCTGGCCAAGGTGACGAGCACCGAAACGCTGCAGCAGGCGCTCTGCAACATCGTCGATCAGTATTGCGATTTCTTCCGCAGAGAACCGGTCATGCGCGACATCTGGCATGCGACCCAGGCCGACAAGCTGCTGCAGCAGGTCGATGCCGAGGATATGGAATTCCACTCGAAAAGACTGTTCGAGGTCTTGGAAAAACTGTGGCCGGAGCGCGAAAAAGGCCAATTGCTGGCGATTGCGCGGCTGACGATGCATTTGCTTGCAGCAGCCGTGCGCTATTCGATCTCGCTCAGCGAACAGGAGGGGCGGACTGCGATCGCGCTCTACAAGAGAATGCTGCCGGTCGATATCGGCCGGCTTCTCGACAACCCGCCGTGTTAGTGAGGCATGAAGCTGCGGAGCATGAAATAGGCGATGCCTCCCATGGCAACCGCGACTGCCGACGCCAAACCCAAGGCGACACCATACTCCCGCGTACCGGCGGTGAAGGCCAGCACCGCCTTTGTCATGACATTGACGGCGACCGCGATCAGGATGACGTCGGCGGCGGTTTTGACATTGATCGCCGTGCCCATAAGGCGCGCCGTCGAAAGTGTGATGGCGTCCACATCGACCAGCCCGGAGATCGCGGCCACGGCGTAAAGCGCCGACGCGCCGATATAGTCGATTGCCATCTTCGATATCAGGCTGATCAACCCAAGCAGCGCGGCGAAAGAGAAGACCATGCGAAGTTCGAACGGGTTCTTCAGCTCAATTTCCGGCACCTCTCTCGCGGAGCCGGAACGCCAGACCCAGAAGAAGCCGGCAATCAGAAAGCCGATGATCGCCGGGATCAGGCCGGCTGCAAGCGGAGCAAGCAAGTCGAATGACAAGGCGCTGCCGATGACAAGAACACGGGCAAAGGACAAGGCGCCGGCAACAGCCGCTCCGGCCGCCAGATGTGTCGAACCCTGAGGCGCCTGCTTGGAGTAACGGGCGAACGAGAGCGTCAGCGCAGTGGAGGAAACCAATCCCCCGGCTGCACCTGCAAGCAGAATGCCCCGATTCGTGCCCGTCAGCTTGATGGCGAGATAGCCGGCAAAGGAAAGTGCTGCGATGGTAATTGTCAGCACCCAAAGGGAGAAAGGGTTGAGCGCGCCCCAAGGGTCGAGTGGCCTGTCGGGAAGCAACGGAAGAGCAACCACGGTCATGGCAAGCAGCACCAGCGCAGAGCGAAGTTCCGGCCAGGTCATACCTCTCAGAAAGCCATGCAGGCTGTGGCGCGCCGCAAGAATTATGGTCATCACGACGCCGCTTGCAGCCGCAGTCACGATGTCACCGACAGCGGCGAGAACGCCAAGCCCGAAAACCGCAAGCGCAGCCACGACCGAGGTGATGCTGTAGTCTTCGTCTTCCTGGGTCTCCAGCCAATTCCCGGCAACATAGACGAGGCCAAGCAGTGCCGCGATCGTGGCCGGCAGGAAGGGGCCGATCAGCGAATGCAGCGTCCCGGCTATTCCGCCGAGAAAACCAGTGAGGGCGAATGTGCGGATACCTGCTGTCCTGCCGCCCGCCCGGACGTCGCGCTCCTGCCAGCCCCGCTCGACGCCGACAAGCAGGCCAATCGCAAGCGCCACACCGAGACGCTGAAAGATTTCGATATGTTCCATGATCTTACGATATTCCTGTCATGCCCTTGCACAATCAGAAATGTTTGAAAGAGTTGACGCATTCGTTGCTATTCTTGATGCCGGACCCTCGCAGTTCTGGAATCTTTTCGCGCTTGCTGCTATTGCCGCATGGATTTATGCGAAGGAGAGAGCGATGATCCACACGACATTTCCCGACCGCGCCATCATGGCCGAACTGGTGGCGAAGATGCTCTGGGAGATCAGGGCGGTCCATTTCAACGCCGCCCAGCCCTACAAGCTCTCCTCCGGCATGGCGAGTCCGGTCTATATCGATTGCCGCAAGCTGCTCTCGTTCCCGCGAATCCGTTCCACGGTGATGGATTTCGCCGCAGGCGTCGTCCTTCGTGACGCCGGTTTCGAGCAGTTCGATTGCATTGCCGGCGGCGAGACGGCGGGGATTCCCTTCGCCGCGTTGCTTGCCGATCGTCTCGGCCTGCCGATGATCTATGTGCGCAAACAGCCGAAGGGCCATGGCCGCAATGCGCAGATCGAGGGCAATATGCCGGAAGGTTCGCGCGTCCTTGTCATCGAAGATCTGACGACGGCCGGCGGCAGCATGTTCAAGTTCATCGATGCCATCCGCGCGGCTGGCGGCATTGTTGATCACGGCATTGCACTCTTCTACTACGGTATCTTTGACGAAGGCGCGCTGCGCTTTGCTGATGGGAAGGTGAAGCTGCATTACATCGCTACCTGGCGTGACGTTCTGGCTGTTGCGAAAGCGCAGGAGCTTTTCGACGAGAAGACGCTCAGCGAAGTGGAAGCCTTCCTCGACGCGCCGCTCGCCTGGTCGGGCCGCAACGGCGGCGTTTCGTCGCTTTAAGGCCAGATAGGCAAAGTGCGGCTTTGCTTTTGCCACGAAATTATCTAATCGATTTGAAGACCGAAATTCACCGATACGTTGGGAGGCCGGAATGATTTTGTGCTGTGGCGAAGCGTTGATCGACATGCTGCCGCGGGAGACGACTCTCGGCGAGAAGAGCTTCGCGCCCTATGCCGGCGGAGCGATCTTCAACACGGCGATTGCGCTCGGCAGGCTCGGCGTTCCGACGTCCTTCTTTACCGGCATCGCCGATGACATGATGGGCGATATCCTGCGCGAGACGCTGGTCGCCAGCAATGTCGATTTCAGCCTTTGCGCCATATCGCCCCGCCCGTCGACGCTCGCATTCGTTAAACTGGTGAAAGGTCAGGCGACTTATGCCTTCTACGATGAAGGCACGGCCGGCCGCATGATCACCACAGACGACCTTCCGGTCCTCGCAGACGATTGTGAGGCGCTACATTTCGGCGCCATCAGCCTGATCCCCAGTCCCTGCGGCGAGACGTACGAGACGCTACTCGATCGAGAAGCCGGAAAGCGCGTCATCTCGCTCGATCCGAACATCCGCCCCGGCTTCATCAAGAACAAGGAAGCCCACATGGCGCGCATCAAGCGCATGGTGGCGAAATCCGATATCGTCAAGTTTTCCGACGAGGATCTCGAATGGTTTGGCCTTGAAGGCAGCCATGACGATCTGGCGGCCCACTGGCTGAAGCATGGCGCCAAGCTCGTCGTCATCACCAAGGGCGCGGAAGGCGCGTCGGGCTACACCAAGGATCGCAAGGTCGTTGTGCCGAGCCAGCGCGTCACCGTGGTCGACACGGTTGGTGCGGGCGATACATTCGATGCGGGCATCCTCGCTTCGCTGAAGATGGACAATCTGCTGACCAAGGCGCAGGTTGCCTCCCTCAACGAAAAGGCGCTGCACAACGCTCTGTCGCTTGGAGCAAAGGCCGCGGCCGTCACCGTTTCGCGCGCCGGCGCCAATCCGCCCTGGGCGCACGAAATCGGCCTTTGAGCTACGCAAGCCGATCAAGAAAGCCGAGTACCTCGCGATTGAAGTGCTCGGGCCGCTGCAATGGCGCGAAGTGGCTGACCTCGGGCAGCAGGATGAGCTCCGCATCTGGGATGTTGCGCGCGAGATAGTCGGCATGCTCGGGTTTGATGAATTCGTCGCGCTCACCCAGCACGACCGCGACTGGCACCTTGATCCGCGCGAGATCGCTCGCTGTGTAGTTGGGCTCGGTCGCCATCATCCTGCTGACGTCCTGAACAAAGGCATCGAACTGATCGGGTGTTGCCGATAGTGCCTGATAGTCCTTCCGGTGTCGGCTGAAGCAGCGATCGATGACGGGTGTCGCGACAAACTCTTTCGTGCCGCTCGGATCCATATTGCACGCGAAGAAGAAGACACCACAGACGCGGTCCGGATGCTGATCGGCAAGGATGAGTGCCGTGCAGGCGCCATCACTCCAGCCGACGAGCGCTGCTTTGGCGAGCTCTAAATGATCCATGATTGCCAGAACGTCCGTCGCCATCAACTCGTACTCATATGGCTGGCTATAGCGCGTGCTGCGGCCATGCCCACGGCTGTCGATGACCACAACCTTCCGGCCGGACTCGATCAATGCCGGCACTTGGTAGCCCCAATTGCCGCTGTTACCAAGCCCGCCATGCAGCAGGATCACCGCAGGGCCGTTCCCGTAAGTCGCGTAAAAGATTTTGGCACCGTCATGCTCGATGAAACCTGCGGCTGCCGCCGTCGGCAGCGGTGGCGCGCCTTCTGCCTCAAAAATCTTGAGCTCGTCATCCGTCACATTCATCCGGCTCTCCCTTCCTGGTACAGACGATCAGATGTGGCGCGTTTCGACAGCTTCAAATGAAAATCACAGATCCCACCCGATATCTTGAGGCACGATCCGAGAGCGTCGGGATCGTCGAACGTCAGACGATGTGTCAAAGGGAGAATTAGGCGGTAAGATAAGACAAGCAATCTAAAGGGCAAACTTCCTTTCCAAGCTGGCCCCTGACGTTCTCGTCGGCGCAACAGGCAGCTCTAGAGCGCTTCGCCACGCCCGCGGCCGAGCCGCCCATCAACCCAGTAGATCACTTCGCCGTGAGGCCTGGACTCCGTCTTGAAACGAAATTAAGCCGCTCCAATTCCTTCCGGCAATTCAGCTTGTATTCGGAGGGCGCCGATGAACGTCTTTTCCCCTAAAGCCGGATTTCTCTCTGCTAGAATTGGATTTCTCGCGCTCGCCTCCGTCGCGACTGTCGCCTCCGGCGTGGCCTTTGGCCCGGCGCGGGCCGAGCTGCTCGCACGTGTTCCGGCGGCGCGCGAAATGGCGGTTTGCGGCGACATATTGTTCGTTGGAACCAAAGGTTCCTCGGTCTATGCCGTGCCATTGTCCGGCGGTCGCGCCCGGCCGGTCGCTTCGGGATTCTCCGCTCCCAACGGGGTCGCATGTTCCCGTGGTCGTTTGTTCGTTGCTTCGAGGAACAGCGTAACCGCGTTCAACATCGGGCGTGGGGGCGCTCTGAGCGGTAGGCGTGATATTCGTCGAGACTTGCCGAATTCGGGAGCTCACAGTTTTCGCTATATCGCCGTCGGTCCCGATTCCCGGCTCTATGTCTCGTTGGGATCGCCCTGCAACATTTGCTTGCCGCGCGGGCTGCAAGGCACGATCGTCAGCATGGACCAGGACGGGTCAGACCTTCGACGAGTGGCCTGGGGTGTGCGCAATTCGGTCGGCTTCGACTGGCGAGGCGGCACGATGTTCTTTACCGACAACGGCGCCGACCGCATGGGCGACGATATCCCACCAGACGAGCTGAACGCGCTGCGGCCCGGCGGCTTTTACGGCTTTCCCTTTTTCGGAGGCCAGGTTCGGCTCAAAGGGTTCGAGGACGCGCCGCCGCCCGCGCGGCAGATTTCGCCCGTCTTCAACTTTCAGGCGCATGTCGCAACCTTGGGAATCCATTTCTTCCGCAGCCTCGGCGGCGACGCCCTGGTTGCCGAGCACGGCAGTTGGGACAGGTCTGTTCCGGTCGGCCGTCAGGTAGTGCGGGTGCGCTTCCAAGGGGCGCGCCCCGTCTCGGCGACGACTTTCGCCAGAGGCGTCGGACGGCACGGGGACGTCAAGGAAGCGCCGGCCGGGTCCCTCCTAATATCCGACGACGCCGGAGGCGCTATTTACGTCCTCCGGCGGTGACGTCCGAGGGTTCTTCGAGGAACTCGCTTCAGGTTAACGGCATGGTTGGTCGGATGAGCGTTTCGAGGTAGGTAGTCGGATTCAGGATTGGCGAGCTTGCCGCGAACTGCGAGACGCTGCGAGAGCCTACCGACACCGGTTGCGCATTGCGCCTTATGCGACGCTGAACGATGGTCCGTTCGGTGAACATGTTCTCTTTCCGTGTTTCGAATAACGCCGGGCCTGCTATCGAGATACCTCCCCACATCCGCTGGGACGAGGATCCGACAGCCATTGTTAAGGGGCGTAACCCGAAGGATCCGAGGGATCTTACGTGGCAAGCTTCGCCAATGCTGCAACAAGCCCTTGGGTCGAGCTATCGTGTCCTGCCGCGCTCTCCGTGCCTTCAATGACCGGCAGCAGGCCGGTCGCCAGTTCCTTGCCGAGCTCGACCCCCCACTGGTCGAAGGAGTTGATGCGGAAGAGCACGCCTTCTACGAATACGCGATGTTCGTAGAGCGCAATCAGGCGGCCGAGCGCATAGGGTGTCAGCTTGTCATAAACGAAGGTTATCGATGGCCGGTTGCCGGTGAAGACCCGGTGCGGCGCGATGAAATCGGCCTGCTTGTCGTCCATCCCCTTGGCCGTGAGCTGCGCTTTGGCTTCCTCGAAAGTCCGGCCCTTCATGAGCGCTTCGGACTGTGCCAGGCAATTGGCCATCAGCAAATGATGCTGGTGGCGCAGTTCCGGCTCGAAGGCGTTGGCGGCGATCATGAATTCCCCGGGAATAATGCTCGTTCCCTGGTGGATGAGTTGGAAGAATGCGTGCTGGCCGTTGGTCCCAGGCTCGCCCCAGACAACCGGGCCGGAATTGCTCTCGACCGGGGTGCCGTCGATCGTCACGCCCTTGCCGTTGGATTCCATGTCGAGCTGCTGCAGGTAGGCCGGGAAACGCGAGAGGCGCTGGTCGTAGGGCAGGATCGCACGGGTGGGATAACCCAGCACATTGCGATGGTAAAAGCCGATGAGGCCGAGCAGCATCGGCAGGTTTTCGGTAACCGGAGCCTTACGGAAATGGTTGTCCATTGCATGCGCACCGTCGAGGAACTTGCCGAAGTTCTCCGATCCGATCGCGATCATCAGCGGAAGGCCGATGGCCGACCAGATGGAATAGCGGCCACCGACCCAATCCCAGAAGCCGAAGACGCGTTCGCTCGCGATGCCGAAGGCGGCGACCTTGTCGAGCGCCGTCGAAACGGCCGCGAAATGGTGCTGCACCGCAGCCTCACCCAGCGCCTTGGCGATGAAGTTGCGCGCCGTCTGCGCATTGGTCATCGTCTCGATCGTCGTGAAGGTCTTCGAGGCAATGATGAAGAGCGTCGTTTCCGGCTGAACCTGCTTCAGGATGTCGGCGATATGGGCGCCGTCGATGTTGGAGACGAAATGCGCGCGCGGGCCATCATGGAAGGGCGCGAGCGCCAGGGTCGCCATGACCGGGCCGAGGTCCGAGCCGCCGATCCCGATATTGATGACGTCGGTGATCTGCTTGCCCGTCGCGCCCTTCAGCGCGCCGGAGCGGATGCCGTCGGCGAACTTGCCCATGGCGGTGAGAACACCGTTGACATCCGGCATCACATCCTTGCCGTCGACCAGCACCGCCGTATTGGAGCGGTTGCGAAGCGCAGTGTGTAGAACGGCGCGATCTTCTGTGAAGTTGATCGCCTTGCCAGAAAACATTTCCTCGCGCTTCTTCTCCACACCGCCTTCTCCTGCGAGCTTGACAAGAAGCGCCAGGATTTCGTCGTTCACGGCGGTCTTTGAATAGTCCATCAAAAGGTCGTCGAGCGAGGCGGTGAAGCGCGAGAAGCGCTGCGGATCGGCGGCGAAGGCGTCGCGGATATCGGTTGCCTTCGTGGCGGCCGCAGTGCTCTTCAGCTGTTCGACGATGACATTCATGGGAGGCTCCTTGAAGGCGGAAAGGGTTGCGGAAACTATTCGCTTTGTAGGGCGTAAATCAAGTTCAGCCACCGCCGGAATGCAAAAAAGCCACCCGCGCGCAGGCGGATGGCTTCAAATTCCATGCGGGTGTTAAAATCAGCCGCGCAGGTCCTTGCGCAGAATCTTGCCGACCGGCGATTTCGGCAATTCGGTGCGGAATTCGATATGGCGGGGACGCTTGTAGTTGGTGAGGTTGGCGGCACAATGGGCCCTCACATCGGCCTCGGTCAGCGCCAGGTCCTTCCGCACCACGAAGAGTTTCACCGCTTCGCCGGAATGGCCATCCGGCACGCCGATCGCGGCGGCCTCGATGATGCCCGGGTGCATGGCGGCGACTTCCTCGATCTCGTTTGGATAGACGTTGAAACCGGAAACCAGGATCATGTCCTTCTTGCGGTCAACGATCTTGGTGTAGCCGCGCTCGTCCATGAAGCCCATGTCGCCACTGCGGAAAAAGCCGTCTGCCGTCATCACCTTCGCGGTCTCCTCCGGCTTCTGCCAGTAGCCGGCCATCACCTGCGGACCGCGGATGCAGATCTCGCCGATCTCGCCGAGCGGCAGGGAATTACCGTTTTCATCGCGGATGTCGATCTCGGTAGAGGGGAGAGGCAAGCCGATCGAGGCGGTGAATTCCGGTGAATCGAAGCGGTTGGCGGTTGCGACCGGCGAGGTCTCGGAAAGGCCGTAGCCCTCGGTGATATGCGAGCCCGTCATCTTCAGCCAGCGCTCGGCGACCGGCCGCTGCACCGCCATGCCGCCGCCGAGCGACATGATGAGCGAGGAGAAATCGAGCTTGGCGAAGTCGGCATTGTTCATCAGCGCGTTGAACAGCGTGTTAAGGCCGGGGAAGATATGGACGTTCGACTTGCCGAATTCTTTGACAAAGCCCGGAATGTCGCGCGGATTGGCGATCAGAATGTTGTGCGCGCCGAGAGACATGCCCATCAGCGAATTCACCGTCAGCGCGAAGATGTGATAAAGCGGCAGTGCGCACATGAAGTTGAGCACGTCCGGCTGCTTCTTGAGCTCGAAAGCGGATTTCAGCCAAAGCTGCAGCTGCCGTTTGTTGGCAAGCAGGTTCTGATGTGTCAGCACCGCACCCTTGGCTACACCTGTGGTGCCGCCGGTATATTGAAGGAAGGCGATATCGCTGCCATTAATGGCCGGCGGTTGCAGCGGTTTGCGCGCACCTTCGCCCAAGATCTGTTTGAATGTCTTGTGCTGCGGGATCGACCACGAGGGGACCAGCTTCTTCACCTTGCGGACGACGAAATTGACGATCAGTCCCTTTGGACCCAGCAATTCGCCAAGCGAAGTCACCACCACATGGCGCACATCGGTCTTTGCCAGCACCTGTTCGACCGTGCGGGCGAAGTTCTCCAGTACGAAGATCGCCTTGGCGCCTGAATCGCGCAGCTGGTGTTCCAGTTCGCGCGGCGTATAGAGTGGATTGACATTCACGACGACCAGGCCGGCGCGCAGGATGCCGTAGACCGCGATAGGGTTCTGCAGCACATTCGGCATCATCACGGCGACCCGATCGCCTTTCTGAAGACCGATGCTCTGGAGCCAGGCTGCGACCTTGCGCGTCTGCTCTCCGAGCTCCCGATAGGTGAGCGTCTTGCCCATGCTCGAAAAGGCAACGCGGGTTGCATAGGTCGTGCAGGATTTGTCCAGCAGGTCCGCCAGCGAACCATGTTCCGGCGGCGGCAGTTCGGCCGGAACGATCGCGGGATAGGCGGCAAGCCAAGGCTTTTGCCGCTTCGAGCCACCTGGATGGACGGAAATGCTGCTCATCGTGTCTCTCTCCCCTATCCGGCAACGGATGCCGGTCTGCGGCTGCCGGTCGGATGATCCTCCATCCTCCGAAGGGCAGCTTATGCCAATGCTTGAACCGTTCAAGCTGGATTAGAGGTACACTAACTTTGACGTAAACGTCAACGCGCTTCCGCGCTCCGGTAACCTGGGAACTTTTGAGTCCGAAGACGCGTTGTATTTCCATGACTGACAGGTGAGGAGAAGCAGAAATGCTCAATGAAGAGGGTGATGTCAACCGCCGCGATCCCGATGTAAAGGATACTCCGTCGCTGATTGCAAGTGACCGCGTTGAAGGCACTCGTGTCTATGGCGCCGATGGCAAGCACATCGGCTCGATCGAGCGCCTGATCATCGGAAAGCAGGACGGCCGCGTGGCCTATGCCGTGATGAGCTTTGGCGGCTTCCTGGGTATCGGCAACGACCACTATCCGCTGCCCTGGGAAAAGCTGAACTACGACACGCAGCTTGACGGATACCGTATCGATCTCACGAAGGAGGAGATCGAAAACGCGCCGAGCTACGCGGACGATGACGACAACTGGTACAACGATAACAGCCGCCGGATCTATGACTACTACGGCGTGCCACCTTACTGGATGTAACGTCGTTCGCGCGAACGAGCCGGAAAGGGCCCCGCGGCTGGCGGGGCCTTTTTGGTGTCTACCAAAGGAGATCGTTGGCCGAGCGAAGAACCACGCCCGGGACGATATCGTCCGAAGAGATTGGCCTCTTCGTGTTAAGTGTGAAAACGTGGCTCTCGCCCGGCAGCAGGGTGACAAGCATGGAACCTGCCACTGCAGTCGGATCGAGCCGGTCGGCCATCAGGCAAATATCCTTCAGAAAGCTTCTGGCCGTGACCTCCACCTCGCATCCGTCGACAACACGGGTAACTGCGACCTCGAACTGCGGCCTCGGCAGCTTCAAGTGGACATCCTCGACGAAATAGTGGAAGGCGCGTTTGTCGAGCATCTCTACGACGACCACCTCGTCATCAGCCGCAGCTGGAGTGGCGATGTCGTCCGGCAGGATAAATTCCTTGGATTCGAACCTGTCGCAGAGCAGTCGCCAGAATTCGAATTCGGCAAGTACCGTCCCGTCGAGCTTCACGCGTCTGCCGCTGATTTTCGACCGCCAGAAAAGCGTCCGCTCGTTGACTGCTATGGCGGCGAGCTTGTCTCCCCGCGGCTGGATCGTCAGCAGGCGCGGATCGAAAGCCTGTTGCAGGGCGTACCAGAGTGGCTTGCGCCGCCCCGCGGAATCGAGTGCGGACCAGGAGGTTACCGGCCAGCAATCGTTGAACTGCCAAACGACTGCACCTTTGCAGATGCTGCGATGCGAGCGCATATGCTCGACGGCGAAGCGGATCGCGCGCGCCTGGTTCAACTGTGTGGCAAAATGCCAGTCGGCCATCGTCTTCGGTATGGGCAAATGGCCGGCAAGGCCGCGGATCAGCCGCTCGTTGCCATGTGTCGCCTTTTGATGATGGAAGACGCCATGTGATTGCGGTGTCAGCGGATTGTCATGCACGTTTTCTTCGAGCGTCGCCCAACTCGGCGGCGCCTGCCAGCCGAATTCGGAGCAAAAGCGCGGGATGTAGTTGCGATAAACCTCGTAGCCGACGTCGTTCCACACATCCCAGATATGCTTGCAACCGTGTTCATCCGCATTGGGCGCGATATCCATCGTGCCGGAATAGGGACTACCGGGATAATAGGGCCGGTCGGGGTCGAGTTCGGCGCACAGCTTCGGGAGCAGATCGAGATAATAGCCAAGCCCCCAGGTAACGCCCTCCTTGATGATCGGCCGCCAGCCCCACTCGTCGAAGCCCCAGATATTCTCGTTATTGCCATTCCAGACGATGAGCGAAGCATGTGACATCAGCCGGACGACATTGTCACGTACCTCGGCTTCCACTTCGCTACGAAGCGGCTCTTCCTCCGGATAGGCAGCACAGGCAAAAAGAAAGTCTTGCCAGACCAGCATTCCGGCGCGATCGCAAGCCTCGTAGAATCCATCGCGCTCGAAAATGCCGCCGCCCCAGACGCGCAGCATATTGATGTTTGCTGCCTTCGCCTCGGCGATGCGCGAGACATAGCCGTGCGAAGTCACACGCGAGGGAAAGCAATCGTCGGGAATCCAGTTCGCGCCGCAGATGAAAAGCGGCACCTCGTTGACGATGAAAGTGAAGGCCGAGCCATGTGCGTCCGGCGCAGTATCCAGCCGGACGGAGCGAAAGCCGATTTCCTTGGAATAGCTATCGCGTAAGTCATCGTTTACGCTATCGCGCAACGCGATCTTCAGCGGATAGAGTGGCTGGGCGCCGAGATGATGCGGCCACCAAAGCTGCGGCGATGGAACGCGGATGTCGAAGCTGACCTCTCCGGCACCTTCCGCGATCTCGACCGCATGAAATACGCCCGCAATCTCGGCGTCGATCCTGCAGGCACCCGATGCGCCATGCTGCGTCAGCTTGGCATGGACCTTCACCAGGCCATCGCCACCTGCAAGCGTCGCCGATACCCGCGTCTCGAGGAGCCGTGCCCGATCCCAGCTTTCCAGTCGCACCGGCTTCCAAATCCCCGCAGTCACCAAGGTCGGTCCCCAGTCCCAGCCGAAATTGCAGGCCATCTTGCGCATCAGGTTGCCAGGCCCCGGATAATTGTTGGGCCGGTAGCCGTAACGCTTTTCCATCTCCGCACCGTGGGCATAGGCGGAATGGAAGGTGACGCTGAGTTCGTTGACGCCGGCCTTCAGCAAAGCTGAAACATCGAAGCGGTAGGTGCGATGCTGGTTGAAGGTTCGCGCCACCTCCTCGCCGTTCAATCGGATCGTCGCGATTGTATCCAACCCGTCGAAAACCAGCTCATGAACTTTGCGTTCATCAGGGGCGGCTTCGAAGCTGCAGCGATAAGTCCATTCCGTTTTGCCGATCCAGTCGCTGCTGATCTCGTTGACGTCGAGATAGGGGTCCGGGATCAGCCGGTTTGCCAGAAGGTCGAGATGCACGCAACCGGGAACGGCTGCGGGAATGAATTCGGGCAGTCCAAGACGCCCTGTATCGTTGCAGGAGAGCGTCCAGCCGCTGAGAAGTTCGGCTCTTTCGATCATGGGAGTGCTCTTAACGGAAACGACCGTGACGCTGCAGAACTTCGATCTTGTAGCCGTCGGGATCGGTGATGAAGAAGAAGAGGCCGAAGAGCTTGCCGTCGCGGTTGAGCTCGACAAGCTTGCCGGGATTGAGGCCGGCTTTCGTCAATCGCTCGTGTTCGACGGCGACCTCATCGACCGAAACGGCGAGGTGACCATAGCCGTTGCCGAGGTCATAGGATGCGGTACGGCCCTTGTTGATCGTCAGCTCCAGCTCGAATCCGGTCTCGGCATTGCTCATATAGATCAGCGTGAAGGTCTCGAAATCGACCCGATCGGCGACTGTCAGCCCCAAGACCTTGCTATAGAAATCGACGGAGCGCGCTTCGTCGAGTACGCGGATCATGGAGTGGATCATCTTTGCCAAGGCGGCCTCCCATTGCCGGTATTGCGGCAGCCTTGGTAGCTTTCCCGCTATGCGGGGCGCAAGCCTATTCTTTGCGTGCTCGCGCTTTCGATGAGGCCCAGAGCCTCGTGTCGAGTCACGGCCATCAGGCCGACGATGAGACCGCCTTGCAGGATGAAGGCTGTATTGTCGGAGATCAGGCCGGCGATGATGACCTCGCCAAGGCCTTTTGCCGCAACCGTCGAGCCGATCGTCGCCGTGCCGATATTGATGACGGTCGCGACCTTTAGTCCCTCAAGAATGAGCGGAAGCGCAAGCGGCAGTTCAACGCGCAAAAGCCGCTGTATCGCATCCATCCCCATGCCGTCAGCGGCATCAAGAACAGACGGCGAAACCTGACGCAATCCGGAGACGGTATTCTCGAAGATCGGCAGCAGGCCATAGAGAAAGAGAGCGATCAGCGTCGGAGCGGCGCCGAAGCCTGTGGCCGGAACGGCAAGCGCCAGCACGGCGACTGGCGGGAAGGTCTGCCCGGCCTTTGCGATCGCGCGGGAGAGCGGCAGGAGAAGCTCGCCCCTTTTCCCGGGCACGGACACGCCCGCCCGAACCACCCGGAATGCAGCTCCACGCCACGGGCAGGAGACCCACACCAGG
>NZ_JABEPH010000301.1:0-7833 GCF_013004495.1 Rhizobium sp. SEMIA 4085 | reverse complement strand
CCATTCATCTCGTGGCTCAGCCTGCATCGCTGGCATGAAAGCAGCCTGGAACGGGAAAACTGATGACCTATTCCTTCATCTCACCTCCCAATGCCGGCCGATTCGTGCTGAGCAATGCAACGCTTCCGGCGGCAGCTGTCAGCGGCTACACCGCACCGGCCGAAGAGGGTCTCGTCAGGGCTGATATCGTCGTCGCAGACGGTCTGGTTTCCGCCGTTCTGCCGCCAGGCGAAGCACCCGCGGACTATGCAAGGTCCGATCTTAAGGGCGGCATGGCCTGGCCATGCTTCATGGACGTTCATACGCATCTCGACAAGGGACATATATGGTCCCGCAACGCCAACCTCGATGGCACCTTCATGGGAGCGTTGGAGGCGGTGCGCGTCGATCGGGAGGCGCATTGGTCCACCACAGACGTCAGAATGCGGATGGAATTCTCACTACGCTCCGCCTACGCTCACGGCACCAGCCTCATACGCACGCATCTCGATTCTATCGCTCCGCAGCACAGGATTTCCTTCGATGTCTTCGACGACGTGCGGGATGCCTGGAAGGATAGGATTACACTGCAAGCTGTCGCGCTCTTTCCCATGGAGCTCGTGGCAGATGCGGCCTATTTCGCCGATCTCGTGACGGTCGTTCGCAATAAAGGCGGCCTGCTTGGCGGGGTCACGAAGATGGGACCAGACCTCGTCTGGCAGTTGGATAAGCTCTTTCGTGCGGCCGCAGACAGTGGGCTCGACGTCGACCTGCATGTAGACGAAACGGACGATCCGGGCGCTGAAACGCTAAAAGCAATCGCCGACTCGGTGATCCGCAACGGCTTTCAGGGCAAGGTCACGGCAGGCCACTGCTGCTCGCTCGCCCGACAGGACGACGGTCTCGCTCAGAGAACTGTCGAATTGGTCGCCAGGGCCGGCCTGTCGATCATCTCGCTTCCGATGTGCAACATGTATCTCCAGGACCGCTATCCGGACCGCACGCCACGATGGCGTGGGGTAACGCTCTTCAAGGAGCTTGCCAAAGCCGGAGTCAAGACCGCCGTCGCGTCCGACAATACCCGCGACCCGTTCTATGCCTATGGCGATCTTGATCCGGTCGAGGTTTTCCGCGAGGCGGTACGCATCCTGCATCTCGATCATCCCCTGGATACGGCTGCTCGCATCATCACCACGTCGCCAGCGTCGATCGTCGGCCGCCCGGATATCGGCCGGATCGCCCCCGGAGGCCCGGCCGATCTCGTACTCTTCAGCGCCCGGCGCTGGAGCGAATTTCTCTCCCGTCCGCAGTCTGACCGCGTCGTGCTTCGGCGCGGCAAGGTGATCGACCGCAGCCTGCCGGATTACCGTGAACTCGATAGTGTCGTTGGAGCCTGACATGCCGGATTACGAAAAGATCAAAAAGGAACTTGCAGGCATAGCCATCGAGGACAATCCAGCGCTCGTGCGTCAAAAGAGCCGCGATTTCTATTGGTACTCGCCGATCCTGAAGGCCCAGCTCGACAACGTGACCGCCGATCTCGTCGTTACGCCGAAAGACGAAGCCGAGGTGATCCAGACGCTGCGGGTCGCGTTCGCACACGGCGTACCCGTGACGCCGCGCGGCGCCGGCACCGGCAATTACGGCCAGGCCATGCCGCTTTCCGGCGGCATCGTGCTCAATCTTGCGGCCATGGACAAGATCAAGGAAATCCATCCAGGGCGCGTCATCTGCGAGCCTGGCATCGTCATGGCGCAACTGGACAAGCAGACGAAGGCCCATTCCGGCCAGGAACTGCGCTTCCACCCGTCGACAGCCCAGACCGCAACGATCGGTGGCTTCATTGCTGGCGGCTCCGGCGGCGTCGGCTCGATCACGTGGGGTGGACTGCGCGACCTCGGCAATATCCTGCGGCTGCGCGTCGTTACCATGGAAGCAGAACCGCGAGTGCTCGACCTGACGGGCTGGGACCTGCAGAAGGTGAGCCACGCCTACGGCACGAACGGCATCATCACCGAGATCGAAATGCCGCTCGCGCCGGCCTACGATTGGGTGGACGTGCTGGTCGGCTACGACGATTTCATGACGGCCGTCCGCTTCTCCGATAAGCTCGCACGGTCCAACGGCATCTTGGTCAAGGAAATCGCGCCGATTGCCGCCCCGATTCCGCATGACTACTTCACCCGCCACAGGCCCTACATCCGCAAGGATCAGTCAGTCGTCGTCTTGATGATTGCCCCGCACTCCATGGATGCGTTCCTTGCCTTTGCGGCATCGCAAAATGGCGAGATCATTTTTCGTTCCGACAAGGTGGAGAGCATGCGGGGCATTCCGCATGCCTACGAGCTTGCCTGGAACCACACGACGCTCCGTGCGCTGAAGATCGATCCGAAATTCACCTATCTTCAGGTCCAGTATCCGGGACCGGATCATGTCGAGAAGGTTCAGAAGATGGTCGAAATCTTCGGCGATGAAGTGCCTGGGCATCTCGAATTCATCAGGTTCGACGGTCAGATCCAGTGCTCCGGCCTGCCGCTGGTGCGCTACACGACGGAAGGGCGGCTCGAGGAAATCATCGAGATCCATCAGGATCATGGCTGCCCGATCTTCAATCCGCACCGCTATACGCTGGAGGAGGGCGGCATGAAGCGGACCGACAGGATTCAGCTTGCTTTCAAGCATGAAACAGACCCAAAGGGCTTGCTCAATCCCGGCAAGATGATTGCCTGGGAGAACCCGAATTTCGACTTCTCGGCAGGCAAGAACTATCTGTTCCCCGGTCTTGCCAGCATCATGGAGCCCTCATGAGGGTTCTCGTCCTTCATTCCCATCCGGTGGAAGCGAGTTACGGTGCAGCCCTTTACCGACAGACACTCGAAAGTCTCGCCACGGCCGGACACACGGTCGATGGCTGCGATCTTTATGCGGAAAGTTTCGATCCGGTGCTCTCCCGTGGCGATCGCCTCGTCTATCACGAATATCCGAAGAATATCGCGCTGGTGAAACCCTATGTCGATCGCCTCAAGCAGGCGGAAGGGCTCGTCATCGTCACACCCGTGTGGAATTTCGGTTTCCCGGCGATCCTCAAAGGATATTTCGACCGCGTCTGGCTGCCCGGTGTATCTTTCGAGCTGGTTGACGGACAGGTGCAATCGCGGCTCCGGCACATCCAAAAACTAGCAGCCGTCCTGACTTACGGCGCCACGCCTTTTCGCGCGTTCGTCGCCGGCAATCCGCCGAAGAAGATCGTCAAGCGGGTGCTGCGCGCCCAGATAAACCCACTGAGGCCGGTCACTTTCCTCGCCCATTACGACATGAATAACTGCACGGCGGAAACGTGCGCTGCATTCCTTGGTAAGGTGAAGACGGCAATGGAGCGATTCTAGAAAACCTTAGCCGCCGTCACTTCGACCTCGACCAGAAATTCCGGCCGGGTGAAGCCACTGACGATGATCAGCGTCGACGTGGGCTTCGGGTCCGCGGTAAAGCGGTCGCGCACGGCCATATAGGCCGGAAAATCCTCGCGCCGCGTCAGGAAGCCCGAAATGCGGATGACATCAGCAAAGCTCATATCCGCCTCTTCGAGTATAGCCCTGATCGCCTCGAAGCACAGCTCGGCCTGCGCCGTCACGTCCCCGGGCACCGTGTCGTCGAGGCCAATCCCGAGTTGGCCCGATGTCACCAGCAACGAAGCTCCGGACGGCACCAGCAGGCCGTGATTATAATTTCCGAAGGGTCGGCGAACCGACGGTGGATTGAAAACCTTCGTCATGGAAGAGCCTCGTTGGAACCCTATCAGTTATAGCGGAAACCGTCGTGCTTCCAAGGCCGTGGTCTCATCCCCCGGAGGGAAACCCTAAAACCACCGTCCAGATCAGGTAAAGGACATCCGGTTAGGCCTCAACAGACTGGATTAGCTCACGCGGCACCCGAAAACCGGCGCAGTGATCTCGATTGCCGTCTTTTTCCTCAGCACGTGCGCCAGATCTCGACGCGCTACGGTTTCAACTCTTTGGAAGAGCAAGGCTATCTCGTAAGACGGCGTAAAAATTATGGAACTTGATCCACACCCTCTGAATATCAGAGGCCGGGGACGACCCGAAAGCGCAAGTCCGCGCTCTTGGCGGCAGCAAAAAGAGACATTCATCGACCGCTGGAGTATGATCGGATCGGCCTGGAATTATGGCACCCCGAGCGTGGCAATACACGGAGACGAGATGGTCACATGGACGATCCGACGGTGCACAGACGTTTGACGGCAATCCTCGCCGCAGACGTTGTAACTTATAGCCGACTCATGGGCCGGGACGAGGAAGGCACTCACGCGGCATGGAAATCGCATCGCAAGGAGCTGATCGACGCCAAGATCGCCGAATGTGAGGGTCGCATCGTGAAGCTCACCGGCGACGGATTTCTGGCGGAATTTCCGAGCGTCGTGAATGCGGTCACCTGCGCGGCCACAGTCCAGCGGGGCATGCTAGAGCGCAATGCGGGTGTGCCGCAGCGCAGCCGAATAGAGCTCCGCATGGGCATCAACCTTGGGGACGTGATCGTTGAGGGCGACGACATCTTCGGGGACGGTGTCAACGTGGCGGTGAGGCTTGAAAGCATAGCGACGCCAGGCGGAATCGCGGTCTCTGCAGCCGTCCGAGATAATGTCGGCAACCGGCTCGATCTTCGGTTCGAGGACATGGGCGAGCAGACGCTTAAGAACATTGACAGGCCAGTGCGCGCTTATGGCATCTCCCTGGACTTCCCACCGGCTCCGAGGGGCTCGGATGCAAGCCAAGGAGAGCCTTGGGAGATTGAAAAACCGTCCATCGCGGTCCTGCCATTCAACAACATCAGCGGCGACTCCGAGCAAGAATATTTTAGTGATGGGATCACCGAGGACATAATTACCGACCTGTCGAAAATCTCCGGTCTGTTCGTCGTCGCGCGCAATACGGTGTATACCTACAAGGGCAAGCCGGCGAAGGTACAGCAGGTGAGCCAGGATCTCAGGGTAAACTTTATTCTGGAAGGAAGTGTCCGCAAGGCCGGCTCGCGTGTGCGCGTCACCGCGCAGCTCGTCGAGGGCAAGGGCGGAGGTCATCTCTGGGCCGATCGCTACGACCGTGATCTCACCGACATCTTCGCCCTTCAAGACGAGATCACCCGTACCATCGTGGACCACTTGAAGGTCAAGCTGTTGCCCGAGGAGAAGAAAGTCATCGGTCAGGCCCCGACCGGGAGCTTCGAGGCTTATTCGCATTACCTTAGAGGACGGCATTTCCTGCACTGGCACTCCAAGTCTCATTACGTCCTGGCCAAGCGCATGTTCGCCATGGCCGTCGAACTCGACCCACTCTATGCCCGGGCCTACGCCGGAATTGCGGACTGCGATTCCTTCCTCTTCCTTCACTATAACGCTGATGTCTCAATCGACGGCATTCTGGCGGCCAGCGCCAAGGCGCTGGATCTTGAGAGCGGTCTTGCAGAAGCGCATGCTTCACTCGGCCTCGCTCTTTCGCTTCGCGAGCGACATCCGGAAGCGATGGCAGAGTTCGATCAGGCAATTGCCCTCGATCCCAATCTGTTTGAAGCCTATTACTTCTATGCCCGCGCCTGCTTCACCCAGGGCAAACTGGACGAAGCGGCCAGGCTTTTCCAGCGCGCCGCAGAGATCAAGCCTGACGATTACCAGGCCTTGCTTGTGCTCATTAACGTTCTCCGATCGCTCGGGCGCGAGCAGGAAATGAAGATTGCGGCGCGTGAAGGTGTTGCACGCGCCGAGCGCGAGCTCGTTCTGCGTCCGGAAAACGCGAGAGCCGCCTACCTGGGGGCTTTGGGTCTCGCGGCCCTTGGTGAGCTCGATCGCGCTAAGGAATGGGCAGGGCGCGCTTTGACCATCGATCCCGACGACCGCCTGGCGAAATACAACATGGCTTGCTTTTACTCGCTCGAGGGTGAACATGAACGAGCGATCGGCCTACTAGTGGAACTTCTCCCCCGCGCCACCCACGAAACAAAAAGGTGGGTGAAATACGACTCGGATCTCGACCCGATCCGTTGTCATCCGCACTTCCTGAAGGTGCTTGAACTCCTCGACTAAGAGACACTGATCTGGAAAAATATTTTCAGGTTGCCTCGTCCTTCGTCCGCCAGTCATCGCCTCGAAGCCCACGCGGAGTGGCGGCGAATGGTGTCAGAATGCCGTTTCGGCGCGACGACGGCCCGTGCTTGCCAATTTCAAGGGATGCGTCTGCATCTGCACGCATCAAATTCGTTTCGACTTCCGGCATGAACAGAAATCAATCACTCAGGCAGTCAATCACCCGTCTGAAAACGGAAAGGCGCTCGATCCTTTCGGGGAGCGCCTTCTCCGACCGGACGACTTCGAACGCAGCGGCAATTGCCGCTGCAGGAAGTTATCGAAAACGGGTAGTGAGTGATAGGTGTGATGGCGACACGGGCATTGCAAGTAACGAGACATCGTTTGCACACATCTTCGGTGGGTGGGAGCGGTTCACATAACCGGCGAAAAGGTGATATGCCTTTAACAGATCTGACGGTAACGGCTGCTGTCAGAATAGGAAGATTCGCTCATGGCAAACCCGCCTCGCAGACCTCTCAATCCGATGGACGCGGCCGAAGCGCTGTTCAAACCAGCGAAAAAGGCTGCAGCGCCTGCGGTCGACCGGCCAGCGGCCCCAAAAACGAAAGAGCTTGTCTCGCTCAAGATTGACAGCGATGTGCTCGCCTATTTCCAGGAAGACGGCCCCGGCTGGCAGGATCGCATCAACGAGACATTGCGGACGGTAATAAGAGACAAGACCTGAGCGGCTTGCCGCACTCGATAGCGCCACTGCAAAATGACCCAATTATGAAGGACAGCTTCCGGCCGCCGGCAGGCGAGAGAGGCGGACCAGCCTTCAATTTCCGGTTCGGAGGCCGCTACTTCGGTGACAGCAAGAGGTGCCTCGTCCTGCCTCGGCATTCTTCGGGTTACGGCACGAAATATCCCAGTGCCAAGCATCGGTGCACCTTGGTCGGCGCACCGTTCATGGCTATCGGCAGCCTTTGGCGGCAGGGCAAAGGGAACCACGTCGTGCACGATGTTGACCACAGAACCTGATCCAGATGTCTGCCCAATCCTCGCTCGACAGCTCGTCTCAATTTTTGTTGTCCGGTCATCGGATGGAACCCTTTGTTGACGGTCCCCAAGTAGCGTAAAATCGACATCTCGGCCAAAAGAGGATGGTCAATGAGGGGACGATTTCCCAGAGAATCCAAAGCTTGCTGCATTGCGGCAGCAATCTCGTTTTGGTCTTATGCTCCAGTTTCAGCAGACTGCCGATCAGCCCTCGACACCCCAGAGTGGCCAAGGATCGCCAGGTCAATTGCCGCTTTGCAGCTGTGCGAACAGATTCCCGTCGGTCCAAATCAAACCGCCCGGTTTCAAGTGGAGTCGGTCGATTTCTGCTCCGTTTCGAGCAGTGTCTCCTCAGTCACAGCAAGGGCATTGCTGACGTGCGAGGCGGATGCAGAGACGCTTTTTCAGACGCCGCCACTCGACAGTGAGGTTGTGGCCACGATAACGCTTGATACTGTTCAATGCCGGATAAGAGATACGAACCTTGAAATCAGCGGCGAAATTGGCGCACTCTTGTCCGGACTGACGGAAATCCAACAGATCGCCCGCGATTGGGCCCAGTCGCAGCTCTCACTCCTATGCGCCATGTACCGAGGAGGGTAGGCCCACCGCCAGTCCGTATCCGGCGCTAGGTTTTTCGAAGTTCCAGACAGGACAAGAGACTCGCTCGGCAGTGGTTCAGAACAACCGTCTGCCATATATGGCGTACGTCCCCAGTG
>NZ_JABEPH010000300.1:0-7835 GCF_013004495.1 Rhizobium sp. SEMIA 4085 | reverse complement strand
TTCGAGACCATCGAAAATGCCTGCGCGCAGCGCATCCCATAGCTGGGAAGTTGCGATCTCGCCTGCCGGTCCCCGGACATATTGAGGGGTACCACCGCTGCGGACATCTACCCCCCGTCGCACAAGATCGGGGGCCGGCGCTGGCTGACCCGACGCGGCTCCCATCGCGGCAATCACTCCACCATCACGGACGCTTGACACGCCAAGCGCGAAGGTCGCCCGGCCGACCAAATCATAGACGACATCGACACCGTCAGGTGCGATCGCACGGATCTTGGCGGCGATATCTGGCTCGCCAGCGCGGAGGGCATGGGTGGCACCGGCCGCGACCTTGTCGAACTTATCCGGCGATCCGGCGACGCCGATCACGGTTGCGCCCAGCGACTTTGCCCAGCGAGACAGGATAGCGCCCACGCTTCCCGATGCCCCAAGTACCAGCACCGTGTCGGCGGATTTGAGATCGTGGAGACCACGCATCCCCATCCAGGCCGTCCCACCCTTCGCCAGGAAGGTCGCCGCAGTCTCGTTCGAGATATCGGCGGGCAGCCGGATGAGCGGCGCGGGCGGAATAATCCTCTCGGTGGCATATGCGCCTTCCGAAAAGAAGTAAGCGACCCGGTCGCCGACCGACAGCCCCTCGACGCCGGATCCGACCTCGGTGATCGTCCCGGCCGCTTCAAAACCGGGGACCGCCGGCAAAGCCATCGGATACTGGCCTTTTCGTATCATCGTATCGACGAAGTTGAGGCCGATCGCGTCTTGAATGAGCCTGACCTCGCCGGCACGTGGCGCGCGCAGGTCTTTCTCGATGACTTGCAAGACCGACGGGCCGCCGGTCGACTGCATTTGAATAAATCTTGTCACGATATTGTCTCCGGGTTTGAGATGGCGCGCGGCGCTTCCGATCGCAGACGGATGGAGCGCAGCGATGTTCAGTCGAACTTGCCGAGGTTGAGAGCGGGCAGCGGGCCGCCCGGGAACTGAACCAGCTGGCTGCCGACCGCAAGCGCGCCGAGATCGATCCCGAAGAAGCCGATGCGATCAATGATGGCGGCGACCTCCGCCTTCGCTCTCATATCGTTGCCCGAATAAAACAGGACGCGCCTGCCGCCTTCCGATTGGGGGTCGCCCGACAGTTGCTTTGGCGTCAGGTGGTTGAACGCCTTGACGACGCGCGCGCCTGGCACAAGGGCGGTGAAAATATCCGTAGAGGTGCGGCCGCCAAGGTCCGCCGGCCTGTAAAGCGGCGCTTCGATGGAGTTGTTGGCGTCGATTACGATCCTGTCGTCGAAGTTGAAACCGGCGAGCGCGCCAGGTATCTTTGACCACGGGACTGCCACGAGAACGATGTCTTGCGCCGCGGCCTCTTGGACGCTTCCAGCCCGGATTGTGCTGCCAAGCTTTGAAACAAGCGCAGTGAGGCTCTCCGGTCCACGGCTGTTTGCGATCACGGCTTCGATTCCTGCCTTGCCGAGCGCCGTGGCAAATGCGCCCCCTATATTGCCGGCTCCGATAATTCCAACGGTCATGATCCAGTCCTTTACGGTGCGGTGAGAATTGTATCCGCGACGGTCGGTTTTCCCGCTGCATCCTTGGCCTGATGCGGTTGGCGTCGCAGAAAACCGGTGCTGCTGTTGACTGGAATATGGCTGGCAAATACACGCAGCATAAGTCATAGATGAATTGTTTTAGTTTCAATCAATGTTTGAAGGTTGCTTATTATGGAGACGCTGGCAAACCTAGAAGCGTTCGTTCGAAGCGCGGAAGCGAGCAGCTTTTCCGGGGCTGCTCGGCGTCTCTCGATCACACCGGCCGCAGTCAGCCGGAACGTTGCGATGCTGGAACGGAACCTCGGCATACGGCTGTTTCACCGCTCGACGCGGAAGTTGACCTTGACCGAGGCGGGGGAGTCCTTTCTGGCAAGCATCGGCGACAGCCTGAACCACCTTCAGGGGGCAATCGACGGGGCATCACAAACGAAGGGTGAGCCTGTCGGCGTTCTGAAGCTCAGCATGAGTTTAACGTTCGCTATGGGATACGTTCTACCCGCACTGCCCGACTTTCTGGCCCGTTATCCGGGCGTCAGACCCGACTGGCATTTCGACAGCCGCAAGGTCGATCTTATCGCCGAGGGTTTCGACGCCGCGATCGGCGGTGGTTTCGAACTCAATCCGGGCATCGTTTCCACGACGCTCGCACCGGTTCACGTTATCGCGGTCGCATCGCCTGGCTATTTCGCTGGACGTCGCCGGCCGACTAGCCCCGCTGATCTGGCCGATCATGCCGGAATACTGATGCGGTCCTCGAATTCGGGCCGGATTAGGCAATGGATAATGCGCGACGCCCAAGGGCGCGAAGAGCGCGCGCTGCTCAACGAAACGATCGTGATGAGCGACGCCGCGCCCATGGCGCAGGCGGCGATCGCGGGGCTGGGCATAGCATTGCTGGCCGTACCCGATGTGCTGCAGCATATGGAAAGTGGTGCGCTCGAACGTATCCTTCCGAAGTGGTATGCCGATGCCGGATCTATCTCGCTGTACTATTCAGCCCGCGTGCTCCAACCGCTGAAAACCCGCGCTTTCATTGACTTCTACACTGAATATTTCCGTAGTGAGCGTCTTAGCGCCCGATTTGCAGGCAGCCTCAGATAGCGTCCACGCGTCCTTGTCATATTCTGGCCAGGATCGTTCGCCTTTCCAGGCAAAAGAGCCGCAATCCTCGACCATTGCACATCGTTCAACTCATATCGCTTCGCAGCCATTCTCAGACACCATGCCAACAAAACACGGTGTCCTATGAATCAGCCATCAGGTGATTAGCGAATCCTGAATGTCGCTTGGTCCTAGTCGATCGGTTGCACTTCTTCACGCATCTTTGGGTTCCTCGTTGCGCAACACTGGGTTCTCGAACCCCTATCTTGATCGAGGCCGGTCCGATCCGAGATGATTGGCGATGATGCCGAGGTGGCGCCGATCGCGGCGAACTCGGTCCCAAGTTACGAGAAGGACCAGAATTATGCTGCAGAGATCGATTGACCGCGTCACAAGCATACCTCCACTCGGCCCGGGCTTCGACGGCGAGCGGCACAAGGCCGCATTGGTGATCGCGCCCGGCGACCTTGCCTCGACCGATCCGTTCTTCCTGATGGCCGACGACAACATCACACTGGAGGGACGTTTCGGCGATGCACATCCCCATGCCGGCCTCGAAAGCGTAACCTTCATGCTCAAAGGCACGATGGAGGATACCGGCGGCCGGCTGGAGGAAGGCGATGTGGAGTGGATGACCGCGGGCAGCGGCATCGTCCACTCGGAGAATGCGGTGGTCTCGACGGGGATGCGTCTGTTCCAGCTCTGGCTGATCCTGCCGGAAGCGCAGCGCAACATGCCCCCCCGGGTGCAGGTCCTGCGCCGTGTCGATATGCCGGTGCACGCTGAGCCGGGGGTCACGGCGACGGTCTACAGCGGCCAGCTTGGGGATACAGCGGCACCGACCTTGAACGCGGTGCCTGTCACGTTGATCGACATCCATCTGGAAGCTGGAGTCGCCTTCGCGCCGCAACTGCCGGCTTCCTACAACGCTTTCGTCGTGACGATCGACGGCGAGGTGAAGGCCGGCGCCACCGGCGCGCCGCTCGCCACGGGTTCGGTAGGCTGGACGTCGCCCATGGGCGATGGCGTGAGTTCGCTCACGCTGCGCGCAGGCGATCGCGGCGCGCGGGTCCTGCTGTATGCCGGGCAGCCGCAGAGCATCGACGTCGTCGCGCAAGGACCGTTCATCGCGGGGTCTCGGGACGAACTCGCAGGCTACTACGCCGCCTATCGCCACGGGAAATTTCCGCACGCCGGCACGATGCGACCGGTCGCCCACGCGTGAAGATCGTTGTCCGGCAACATCCGAGGGAAATGGTTATGGCCAGAAAAGTCGAAATGCAGTCGATCGGCACGCCCGCCGTCCTCAAGATCGTCGAGACGGACGTCGGATCACCCGGGACGGGTCAGGTACGACTTGTCCAGGATGCTATCGGCATCAACTATGTCGACGTGATGGTGCGCACGGGGCACTTCCCGATGCGCCTGCCCGCCACGCCGGGCTTCGAGGCGGCGGGCGTGATCGACGCTGTCGGACCGGGCGTGAAGGGGTTCGAACGGGGCGACCGCGCCGCTTATTTCTTCGTCGAGGGGGCCTATGCCACCGCGTCACTGAAACCCGCAGAGAATCTGGTTCGGCTGCCCCATGACATCTCCAACGAGGTCGCGGCAACGTTCCTGGCGAAGGGCCTGACCGCGTGGATGGGGTTGTATGCGCTGCACCGGATCACCGCCGGCGAAGTCATCCTCGTGCTCGGCGCATCGGGCAGTGTCGGTTCAATTCTTTCGCGTTGGGCACGAGCGCTCGGCGCGACGGTGATCGGCGTGGCCGGGACGGATGAGAAGCTCGCCAAAGTCGAGGCGGGCGCGACCCACGCGTTCCTCGCAAGCGACCCGGAGCTGTCCACCAAGATCCGCGCGATCGCGCAGGCCGGTGTCGATGTGGTCTATGACTTTGTCGGGAAAGCGACCTTTCCAGTGGTCGTTGCCGCCGTGCGCGATGGCGGCGTGATCGCGGCGATCGGCGCTGCGTCGGGGCAGCCTACGGCAGCGACCGATCAGATCGCGTCGCGCGGCATCCAGATCCGTGCCGGCGGAACCCCGCAGTATGTGCATGGCGGAACCGTCGCGGGCGCTACGGAACAGCTCTGGGATGCCGTTCGGGGAGATCTTTTCAGCGACCTCGAAGCCGTCCGCTATCGCTTCGACCAGATCGGTGCAGCGCACGCCGACATGGAGAGCCGGCGACTGACGGGTCTTCCCGTCTTGACCGTCTGACGGGCAGCGCCATGCTTGTCGCTGATAACACATTCGAATATATATCCACATGATGGATTTGCACGGCATCGACCTAAACTTGCTCGTGGCGCTCGACGCGTTGATCGCCGAGCGAAACGTCACGCGTGCCGGCCAACGTATCGGACGCACGCAACCAGCAATGAGCGCCGCCCTCAGTCGTCTGCGGGGATTGCTGCGGGACGAATTGTTCGTCAGGGGACCCAACGGCCTCCAGCCCACGCCACGCGCGCTGGAATTGGCGGAGCCGATCTCGCTGGCACTGCGCAACATTCAGCAAACGCTGGAATTCACCCAAGAGTTCGATCCATCTGCTGCGGCGATGACGTTCTCGCTGGGGCTCTCGGGGCATACCGAAAGCGTGGTTCTTCCGCCTCTGATCCGGATCCTCGCCGACCGGGCGCCGTTCGTTGACCTTCGGGTTCGCGACTATGGGAGCCGGGACGAGGCCACGCGCATGCTGGACGCCGGCGAGGTTGACATGGCGGTCGGAATTCCGCCGGTCGAGACCGGCCGAATCCTGAGCGCCCGTTTGTTTCAGGATCGCTTCGTGTGCATCCTGCGCAGAGACCATCCTGCGGCAAACCAGCCGTTCGACATGGAACAGTTTCTGGCAATGCCACACATCCTGGTCTCGCCGGAGAACGAAGGGCTGGACGTGGCCGACGCCGCGCTCGCCACCAAGGGCCTGAAGCGCCGGGTCGCAGTCACGGTTCAGCATATGGCGAGCGCGCCGGAACTCGTCGCCGCTTCCAACATGGTGGCAACCGTTCTCGAGAGCGTCGTCAGGCGATCGGGTTGTTCGGAGCAGCTCACGGTGCGGGACTTTCCGCTGCGGCTGAATCCCGTTCCGTTCGTCCTGAACTGGCATCGCCGCAATGACGCGCATCCGGCACAGCGCTGGCTCCGCAGCTGCCTTACCGGCGCCTTCCCGCACGTGTGGCAAGGCTCTGAACAGGTCTGCGCCGACCTCCGACTGCAATATTACTGAGGCAGGCCTCACGGCTAGTCATCCATGCGATGGATGATGATGCATATCACATATCGATTTCAAGATATCGATCCCGCCCGTTTAAATGCCCGGCGACAGCGCCAATGAGCGCTCGAATATCAATGCGGGAGCATAATCATGACAGACAGGAAGTTTCGTGTCGGGATCATCGGCGCGGATACGCAGGCGAGCTGGGCTGGCGCATCACACGTCCCGGCGCTTGCGGCGCAGCCATCGCTGGTGCTGGCAGGCGTGGCTACACGCCGGGAAGATAGCGCGAGGGCTGCGGCCGAGGCGTTCGGCGCCGAACGTTGGTACGCCGATCCCTATGAGCTCATTCGCGACGACGGCATCGACGTCGTAACCGTCGCCGTGAAGGTTCCGGCGCACTATGACCTGGTAATGGCAGCGCTGAAAGCGGGCAAGGCGGTCTATTCAGAGTCACCGCTCGGATCGACCTTAGCGGAAACCGAGGCAATGGCAGCCGCGTCCAAGTCGCTTCATACCGCGATCGGATTGCAGGGCCGCCACAATCCGGCTGTGCGCCGCGCCGCGGAGCTGGTCACGTCCGGCAAGCTTGGGCGTCTTCTGTCGGCCCGCGTCGACGCGACGACGTTCGGTTACGGGCCCCAGACGACGAGCAATTATGACTATTTCAACAAGGCCGCGTCGGGCGCGAGTTTCATGACGATCACGAGCGCCCATGTCCTCGACGTGATCGAAGCGGTTTTGGGCAACATCACCGAGGTCGACGCTCGCGTCGCGCTCCTCTGGCCGGAGATCGAGGTCGTCGATACCAGGGAGATTTCGGCCCGCGAGATCCCGGACCATCTCGACCTGATCGCCAAGACAGCGAGCGGAGCGCCGGTGTCGGTCCAGGTGCTCGCCGGCGTTCCGGCCGGAGACGCACGCTTCACTTTCGAGATTCGGGGAAGCGAGGGGCGGCTGACCCTGACCGGCAATCACCTCGCCGGCGCACAGGTCGGCGATCTCAGCCTCACGGCGACCGTCGCATTCACACCACCCGACGCACCGATCGCGACAGGTGTCGGCCCGACCGCCGCGGACTTCTGGGCAGGCGCTGCGATCAACGTCGGGGAAGTCTACGCCTCGCTCGCGCGTGACCTGATCGCAGGCACTTACAAGACGCCGGGATTCGATCACGCGCTTCGCAACAGCCGCTTGGTTGCTGCGGTGGAGCGCGCAGCCCGAACGGGCGAGCGGCAGCGCGATCTCGGCTGACCTGATCATTAAACGGGACCCGGCGTCACGTTCTACGCGCCGGGCCATCAAGACAAGGAGATGTGGTATGCGATTGCGCAAGCTTGGCAGCAGCGGACTGTTCGTGTCCGAGCTCTGCTTCGGTGCGATGACCTTCGGTGGATCGGACGGTCTGTGGGGACAGGTCGGAAAACTGGGGCAGGACGATGCGGATACGCTGATCGGCGCCGCGCTGGATGGGGGCGTCAACCTCTTCGATACGGCCAACATCTATGCGCATGGCCGAAGCGAGGAGATCCTGGGTCGATCACTCAAAAATTTGGGTGTGGCGCGGGACGATGTGGTTGTTGCGACGAAGGTGGCGTCGTCCATGGGCGATGGACCGAACCGAGGCGGCGCGTCTCGGCTTCACATCCTGAGCGAGTGCCGCGCCAGTCTGCGCCGGTTGGGGCTCGACCATATCGATCTCTACCAGATTCATGCCTTCGACCCGGCGACCCCGATGGAGGAAACGCTGGAGGCGCTCGACACCCTGGTTCGTGCAGGCGATGTCCGCTACATCGGGCTTTCAAACTGGGCCGCCTGGCAGATCATGAAGGCGATCGGCATTACGCGCGCGCGAAATCTGGCGCCGATCACCTCGCTGCAGGCTTATTACACGCTCGTCGGCCGGGACGTGGAGCGCGAGATCGTGCCACTCCTCGCCTCCGAGCAGGTGGGTTTGATGGTATGGAGCC